>JAFKFF010000329.1 GCA_017307315.1 Alphaproteobacteria bacterium | reverse complement strand
ATGATGGTGGTGTTGCCCGATCTGGGAGCCACCGCCCGGCTGGGCGCGGCCATCGCGGATGCGCTGCGGCCCGGCGACACGGTGCTGCTGAAAGGCGACCTGGGCAGCGGCAAGACCACCCTGGCGCGCGCGGTCCTCAGCGCGCTGGGCGTGTCGGAAGCCGTCCCCAGCCCCACCTTCACCCTGGTGCAGGGCTATGACACGCCCCGCTTGCCGGTCAGCCATTTCGACCTCTACCGTCTCAAGCGCGCATCGGAATTGGACGAACTCGGCCTGGATGAAATCCTGGAGGACGGCGCCGCGCTGATCGAATGGCCGGAGCGCGCGGAAGGCCGCCTTCCTCCGGATGCTTTGCTGGTCGAATTGTCGGCGAACCAAGATCGCCGGGCGCGGCTGGAAGGGCCGGCCCGCTGGCAGGCATTGGAAAGGCAGCATGGCTGAGCGCGCGCATTTTCTGGCGGCTTCCGGTTGGGACGGCGCCGACATCATTCCCCTGGCCGGCGATGCCTCGACCCGCAGCTATGCGCGCCTGCGCCATAAGGGTCGCCAGGCGATGCTGATGCACCAGCCTCAAGGCGCGGAAAGCGCGATCGCGCCGGCGGACGCCGATGAGGCCGCCCGCCGCGCGCTGGGATACAATGCCATGGCGCGGCTGGCGGGCGCCGATTGCCGCCGCTTCGCCGCGGTGTCGGATTTCCTGCGCGCGCAGGGCCTGGCGGCGCCCGCCATCCATGCCGCGGATTTTCCGCAAGGCTGGGTACTGCTGGAAGACCTTGGCGATGCATTGTACGCCGACGTCCTGGCGCAGGGCGGTGACGAGGAGCGTCTTTACAAGGCTGCGGTGGAAGTGCTGGCCTGCCTTCACAGGGACAGGGCGCCACGGGAATTGGCGCCAGGCATTCCCCTCTTCGCCTATGACGACATCGCGCTGATCGCGGAAACCGACCTGATGCTGGAATGGTTCCTGCCGCTGGCGCTGGGCCGCAAGGCCAGCGAGAGCGAATATCGCGATCATCGTGAATTGTGGCGCGCGGCCCTGCGCGCCATTGCCGGCGATGAGCCGGTCTTCGTCCATCGCGACTATCATGCCCAGAATCTGCTGTGGCTGCCCGAACGGACCGGCCTTCAGCGCGTTGGCTTGATCGATTTCCAGGATGCCGTCGCCGGCAGCCGCGCCTATGACCTAATCTCGCTCACCGAAGACGCGCGCCGCGATGTTCCGCCCGAACTTGGGGAAGCCGCCACGTTGCATTATTTGGGGGCGATGCGGGGACAAGGCACGCCACTGGACGAAGGACGCTTCCGGGCCGAGATGGCGGTGATGGCGGCACAGCGCAACGCCAAGATCGTGGGCATCTTCGCCAGGCTCTACGCGCGCGACGGCAAGCGGCGCTACCTCTCCTATCTGCCCCGCGTCTGGGGCTATCTCGAACGCGATCTTAGCCATCCGCTGCTCGCCGACCTCAAGTCCTGGTACGACAATACGCTTCCAAAAGAGCGGCGCACCTTGCCGGAATTGGAGTCCGCGTGATCCGCCGCGCCATGGTGATGGCCGCAGGCCTGGGCACGCGGATGCGCCCCCTCACAGACGACCGGCCCAAGCCGTTGATCGCCGTCGGCGGCAAGGCGCTGATCGATCACGCATTGGACCGGCTGGTCGCGGCGGGCGTGGAACTGGCGGTGGTCAACCTGCATTACCGCGCCCAGATGCTGAAAGCCCACCTCGACAAGCGGACGGATATCGAAATCCGTTATTCCGCGGAGGACGATGCGCTGCTCGACACCGGCGGCGGCGTGGTCCAGGCGCTGCCGCACTTCCGGAACGAGCCTTTCTTCATTCTCAATTCGGATTCTATCTGGGTCGAAGGCTACGGTTCGGCGCTTCCCACTCTGGCGCGGCTTTGGGACGATGCGCGCATGGATGGGCTGTTGCTCTTGGCCGCCATGGTATCGGCCCTGGGCTATGAAGGCTGGCGCGGCGATTTTCGTCTGTCGCCCACCGGGCAGATCGCCCGCGTGCCCGAACGCCTGGTCTCGCCATTCGCCTTCCCCGGCGTGCAGCTGGTTCATCCCCGGCTGTTCGCCGATCCGCCCGCGCCGGCCTTTTCCACCAACATCGTGTGGAACCGCGCCATTCAGAAAGGGCGGCTCTATGGCGCGCGGCTCGATGGCGTCTGGCTGCATGTGGGAAGTCCCGAAGCGCGCGACGATGCCGAAGCGTTTCTCACCCGGCTGGGACGGGCATGAGCGGGATCTTTTCGATCCCGGCCAGCGCGCCTTTCGGCGAGACCCTGGCGCGCGGATTGATGACGCGTCTGGCCGACGGTCCCTTCGCCCTTGCCGATGTCACCATTTATCTCCCCACACGGCGCGCCGCGCGCCGCTTCGGTGACGCCTTCGCGAAGGTGCTGGGCGGGGCGGCGCTGCTGCCGCAGTTTCGCGCCTTGGGCGACAGCGACGAGGACGATGTCCAGTTCGATGCCGCCGCCGAAGATTTCGATTTGCCGCCCGCGATCACACCGGTCCGCCGGCAATTGCTGCTGGCGGCTCTGATCCGGCGATGGAGCGAAGGCCGGGGCGAGCGCATGGGCTTTTCGCAAGCCGCCGCGCTGGCGGAGAGCCTCGCCAGGGTGATGGACGATGCCGAACGGCAAAGCGTCGATCTTGCCGAACTGGAAAAACTCGCGCCGCTGCCGCTGGCGGCGCATTGGGAGAATGTCACCCGCTTTCTCGCCTTGATCCGCGATCACTGGCCCGCGATCCTCGAGGAAGAAAAAGCCGTCAATCCCGTAACGCGCCGCAATTTGACATTGTCTCTTCTGGCCGACCGGCTGGAACGAAACCCGCCCACCGCCATGGTCATCGCCGCCGGCTCGACCGGTTCGATCCCCGCCACCGCGCGCCTCCTGGGCGTGATCGCCCGCCTGGAGCAGGGCGCATTGGTGTTGCCCGGCCTCGACCGGTTGCTCGACGAAAAAAGCTGGCGCGCGCTCGATCCCGGCCACCCGCAATTCGGGCTCAAGCAACTATTGGATTCGGTCGGCGTCCCACGGGACGCCGTGAAGGAGTGGCACGGCGGCGCGCCCGATCCGGCGCGCGAGCATCTCTTGCGCGAAACCTTGCGGCCCGCGCCCACCACCGATGCCTGGCGGGCCTTGGCCGATGCCGGCGGCGGCGATCTCGCGCAAGGCTTGTCCGGCATGGCGCTCGCGACCGCCCCCGACCCGGCACAGGAGGCGCTCATCATTGCATTGGCGCTGCGCGAAACGCTGGAGCGGGATGGCAGAACCGCCGCCCTGATCACGCCGGACCGGATGCTGGCCCGGCGGGTGGCGGGTGAACTGGAACGCTGGCAGATCGCGATCGACGATTCCGCCGGTCGCCCTCTCGCCCACACCAGCGCCGGTGCCTTTCTTTGCCTGCTGGCCGAAGCCGCCGAACAGGAATTTTCGCCGGTGCCGTTGCTGGCGTTGCTCAAGCATCCTTTCGCCCGCCTCGAGGGCGATGCCGCCGTCTTCCGACGCCAGGCGCGCGCCCTGGACCGCATCGCCTTGCGCGGTCCGCGCCCCGATCCGGGTCTGGCCGGAATTGCCCGCGCCATCGCGCATGCGCAAGGCCAGGCGCGCGATCCCGGCACGCGGGCGATCTGCGCAGACCTCGACGAGTGGTGGGAAAACGTGACGCGCGTGCTGGAGCCGCTGGAACAGGCATTCCGCGAAACCGCGCTGGCGCTGCCCGACATCATCGGGGCGCACCTCATGGCGGCGGAACGATTGTCCTGCGCCGAAGGCCAGGATTGTCCGATCTGGGGCGGTGCGGACGGCGAAGCCGCCGCCCAGTTCTTCGCGCAATTCCGCGACGGGGCGGCGGGACTGCCGCCGTTCGAGCCCCGCGCCTATCCCTCGCTTTTGCGCGCGCTCGCCATGAAGACCGCGGTGCGGCCCCGTTTCACCCGCCATCGTGCCATCGCTATTCTGGGTCCGCTGGAAGCGCGGCTGCAGAATTTCGACCTCACCATCCTGGGCGGATTGAACGAAGGCACTTGGCCCCAGAGCGTGCCGGCCGATCCCTGGTTCTCCCGCCCCATGCGCGAAACTTTGGGCCTGGAGCAGCCCGAACGCGCCATCGGCCTGGCGGCGCATGATTTCGCGGGTCTGGCCGCCGGTGGCGAAGTGCTCCTCACCCGGGCCGCCAAGGCGGAAGGCGCGCCCACCATCGCATCGCGCTGGCTGCAGCGGTTGTCGCAACTGACCGGCGGCCTCGGCCTCGCAATTCCGCAAAGTCCGCATGCGGAAAATGCCCGGCGGTTGGATGCGGTCCAACCGCTCCCACCCATTGCGCCGCCCGCGCCTCGGCCGCCGCTGGACAAGAGGCCGCGCCGGCTGTCCGTCACCGAAATCGAAACCTGGTTGCGCGATCCCTATGCCATCTACGCGCGCCATGTCTTGAAATTGAGGCCGCTCGATCCGCTCGATGCGTCGGTCGGTCCGCTGGAGCGCGGCACCGCGCTTCACCGCATTCTGGAACTCTTCAAGCAGAAATTTCCCGCCAACCCGCCCGAAGAGGCGGCGGCCCGGCTCATGGCGATCGCGGACGATGTTTTCCAAGAGCTGGCGATCCCCAAAGCCGCACTGGCGGTGTGGCGCCCGCGCTTCGAAAAGGCCACCCACTGGTTCGCGGCGTTCGAACGCGATCGCACCGACGGCATCGCCCGCAGCGTGCTGGAGGTTCGCGGCGAGCGCACCTTCTCCGCACCCGGCGGAGAGTTCGTCCTCAGCGGCGTGGCCGACCGCATCGACCTGCTGAATGACGGCAATGCCGCGATCCTCGATTACAAGACCGGCCGGCCGCCGAGCGCGGCCCAGGTCCGCGAATTGCTCACGCCACAACTGCCTCTGGAAGGCGCCATTCTGGCGGCGGGCGGCTTTACCGGCTTGGACAAGCTGGCGGCGGAAGAACTGCTCTATCTTCAGATTTCCGGCGGCGCGGAAGGCGGCCGGGCGCAACCTTTGACCGATGTGCCGGAGCTGATCGCCCGCGCCGTTTCCCAACTCGCCGCGCGCATCGCCTGGTTCGACGATCCCGCCACGCCCTATCGCTCGCGGGTGCGGCCTTTCAGCCTCTCATCCGAAGGCGATTACGATCATCTCGCACGGGTGCGCGAATGGTCGGTGTCCGGACCGGAGGAGGCATGAGCAGCACTGTCGCCTCCGATCCGTTTCTGTCGGCCTGGGTTGCCGCCAATGCCGGCGCCGGCAAGACCTATACCCTGGCCAACCGCGTGGCGCGCCTGCTGCTGGCGGATGCGCCGCCGGAAAAAATCCTCTGCCTGACCTTCACCAAGGCGGCGGCGGCGGAGATGCAGCACCGTCTGTTCCGCCAGCTGGGCGAATGGTCCATGCTGCCCGACGACCGCCTGAGCGAGAATATCGCGGCCATCGGCGCGGAGCCCGACGATCTTCCCAAGGCCCGCCGTCTCTTCGCCAAGGCGCTGGAAACGCCCGGCGGATTGAAAGTGCTTACCTTGCACGCTTTCTGCCAGATCGTGCTGGCGCGCTTTCCCGTCGAAGCGGGCGTGACGCCGGGCTTCGAGGTGCTGGACGAGCCCTCGGCGCGCGCCCTGATCGCCGAAGCGCGCCAGACGGTGCTGGAACGGGCGGGATCGGGCGACGGCGCCTTGCGCCAGGCGGTGGCGCATCTGGCCACCGAAGCGGGCGAAGCGCGGCTGAACGATCTGCTGAACAGCGCTCTGGGCAACGACCGCCGCAAGCTGGACCGTTTCTTTGCCGGCCTGGCGGACGGCGCGCTCGCGCAAACCGTCTGGCAGGCGCATGGCGTCGAACACGATGGGGATGCCGAAGGCGACTTCTGTTTCGCGCTGGCGCGGGAGATCGAAACCCTGCGGGCGGTGCGCGACTGGCTCAAGGCCGGCGGCAAGCAGGATGCCGATGCCGCGGCCAAAATCGCGAACATCCTGGCCTTGGAGGTTTCGCGCGACAGTTTTGCCCATTTCCGTGCCTGGCTTATGACCTCGGAAGGAAGCCCTCGCAAGAAACTCGCCGCCAAGGCGTTGGGCGATGCCCGGCCCGACCTTCTCGATTGGCTGACCGATCTGCAAAACCGTTTCTGCCGGGCCGAAGACCGCCGCCGCGCGGCGCGGACGGCCGCCATGACGCAAGCGGTCCTGACCGTGGTCGAAGCGGTGCGCCGCGAATATGCGGACGCCAAGGCACGCCGCGCGATGCTGGACTATGACGATTTGATCGTGCGCACTTTGGCGCTGATCGAGCGCGGGGATGCGGCGCAATGGGTGCTCTACAAGCTCGACAACGGTATCGACCATATCCTGATCGACGAAGCGCAAGACACCAGCCCCGAGCAATGGGCCATCGTGCGCAAGCTGACGGAAGAATTCTTCGCCGGCGAAGCCCGGCCGCGCACCCTCGCCCGCACCGTCTTCGCGGTGGGCGACGAGAAGCAAGGTCTTCGCCGATCCGCTGGCCCGGGCGGGCCTGACCTCGCGCGACGAACCGATAATCCATCCCGCGCATCGCGCCGAAGCCTTGGGCGGGGTGGAATTCTGGACCGCGCTGGCGCCGCCGCCCGTGCTGCCGGTCGATCCCTATCTTCCCGTCGACGCGGAGCAGCCGGACAGCCCCGTGGTCATTCTGGCCCAGCGCATCGCCTCCCAGATCCAGGAATGGCTGGACAGCGGCGCCGCCCTTCCCGGATACGAAAAACCGATCACGCCCGGCGATATCATGATCCTTCTGCCCAAGCGCGAACCTTTCGGCAGCGAAGTGATCCGGCAATTGAAATTGCGCCGGATCGCGGTGGCCGGCGCCGACCGCATCACCCTCACCGAACAGATGGCGGTGATGGATCTGATGGCGCTGGGCCGCTTCGTGCTTCTGCCGGAAGACGATCTCAACCTGGCGGCGCTGTTGCGCTCTCCGCTTTGCGGCCTCAGCGAGGACGATCTTTTCGCGCTTTGCCATGGGCGTGAAGCGACGGTCTGGCAGTCCTTGGAAAGGCAGAAGAGCCAACCGGCCTTCGAGCCGGCCCACACCTTCCTGCGCGCGATGCTGGCACGCGCCGATTATGCCCCGCCTTTCGAATTTTATACCCACGCCCTCACCGGCTGGAGCAAACGGCGCGATCTGCTGGCGCGGCTGGGACCGGAATCCACCGACGCCATCGAGGAATTCCTGTCCCAGGCACTGACCTATGAGCGCGCCCATACCCCCTCGCTGGAAGGCTTTCTCGATTGGCTGGCGCGGGGCAACACCGAGATCAAGCGCGACATGGAACGGGGCCGCGACGAAGTGCGAGTGATGACCGTGCATGGCGCCAAGGGACTAGAAGCCGATATCGTCATCCTGCCCGACACCACCACCTTGCCCGATCCGCCTTCGCGCAAGGGGCATCTGCTCTACACCATGGAGGGGCCACTCTATCCCCAGCCGGAAAGCGAAGCGCCCGAACGCATCAAGCAGGCCAAGCAGGCCGAAGCGGAAGAAACCCACAAGGAGCACCGGCGCCTTCTCTATGTCGCCCTCACCCGCGCGCGCGAGCGGCTCTATGTCTGCGGTTTCGAAAACCGGCGCGGGGTACAGCCGGGCTCCTGGTATGCGCTGGCGCGGACCGCGGCGGAAGCGCTGGGCCGGCCCATCACCCGTCACGGCGAAACCGCCCATGCCTTCGGCCATGTCGAACAGGATACGCGCCCGGCCGGTCGCGCGGTTCGGCCCGCGCCCTCGCCGCCGGCCGCGTGGATGTCGCGCCAAGCGCCACCGGACCATGTCGTGCCGCGCTTGATCCGGCCATCGGATGCGCTGGACATGCCCGAGCCGCAATCGCTCTCGCCCTTGCGGACGGATCCGATGCGCTTCCGGCGCGGCAATGTGGTCCATGCCCTGCTGGCGCGGCTGCCGGAGAGCGCGCCGGATGCAAGGCGCGCGCTCGCCATCCGCTATGCCACGCGACAAGGCTTCGAGCCCGAGGAAGCGGCGCTGCTGGCGGAGGAGACGTTGCGGGTTCTGGACGATCCGGAATTCGCGCCCGCCTTCGCCCCGTCGAGCAAAGCCGAAATCGCCTTCCTGGCGGCGCTGCCGGAATTGGGACAGGGCGCGCAGATCAATGGCCGCATCGACCGTTTGGCCGTGACGGATACGGAAGTCTTGATACTGGACTTCAAGACCAACCGTCCGCCGCCGGCCCGGGAAGAGGATGTCGGCCCGCTTTATCTGGCTCAGATGGCACTTTACCGCGCCGCCGCGATCCGCATTTTCCCCGGCCGCCGAATCGTCTGCGGCCTCCTGTGGACGGACGGTCCCACTCTGATGCGCCTGTCCGATCCCCTCCTCGACCGGCAAATGGCCGGGATCCGGCGGCAGCTTGACCCCGAGGGGGGCCATTCCTAGATATAGGAGCGTCGACCGGGAGCCGGTGGCGCCAGCCTATTGGCGGTTACCGGCTTTCCACCCCGGCCATAAAAGAGTGCGAGCCACAAGGATTTAGACCCATGCCCATCAAAGTCTCGGATGCCTCGTTTCAGGCCGATGTACTGGAGGCCACGAAGCCGGTGCTGGTGGATTTCTGGGCGGAATGGTGCGGCCCCTGCCGCATGATCGCACCGGCTCTCGACGAGCTGTCGACCGAACTGGGCGACAAGGTGACGATCGCCAAGATCAATATCGACGAAAATCCGCATGTTCCCACCAAATATGGCGTGCGGGGCATCCCGACCATGATGATCTTCTCGCAAGGACAGGTCGCGGCCACCAAGGTCGGCGCGCTGCCCAAGTCCAAGATCAAGGAATGGATCGAGTCGTCCATCTGATTTTTTCATCTTTCCCGGCGTGACGCCGCGGAAAACCGCCGGTACGATGTCTTAAGGGAAACATCGTGCGGGGGGTTTCATGCGGCGTTCTACTTTGCTGGGCTTGGCGGGTTTTCTTCTGACGGGCGCGGCCTTCGCGCAAACCCCGAACGACTATGCAAGTCTCACATCGCGCTTCGATGCCGCGATCAATCCCACCGAGATTGGCGGCTGGCTGAAGCTGATGGCGGCGGAACCCAATCATGTGAGCTCGCCGCACAACAAGGCCAATGCCGACTGGATCCTGAAGCAATTCCGCGATTTCGGCTGGGATGCGCATATCGAAACCTATCAGGTCCTTTATCCCACGCCGGTCAGCGAAGCCCTGGACATTCCGAATTTGAACGGCAAGCCCTGGTCCGCGGCCTTGCAGGAAAAGCCCATTCCCGGCGACAGTTCCGCCACGGCGAAAGATTATGCCCTGCCCGCATATCTGGCGTTCCAGGGCGACGGCGACGTCACCGCGCCGCTGGTCTATGTCAATTACGGCAATGTCGACGATTACAAGCGCCTGGAGCAACTCGGCATCTCGGTCAAAGGCAAGATCGTCATCACCCGCTATGGCCAGGGCTGGCGCGGCCTAAAGGTCAAGCTGGCGCAGGATCATGGCGCAGTGGGCGCGCTGATCTATTCCGATCCCGCCGATGACGGCTATTCCGTCGACGCGGTCTATCCCGACGGCCCGATGCGGCCGCCGCAGGGTTTCCAGCGCGGCTCGGTGGCCGACATGACGATCTATCCCGGCGATCCGCTGACGCCGGGCGTCGGCGCCAAGGCCAATGCCAAGCGGCTGACCCGCGAGCAATCGCCGTCACTTCTGAAAATTCCGGCGCTGCCGATTTCCTATGGCGATGCGCAGGTGCTGCTGGGGGCGATGGACGGCGTGGTGGCGCCCGACAATTGGCGCGGCCATCTGGGCATCACCTATCGCGTCACCGGCAATGTTCCCGTGCATCTGGCGGTGAAGTCGGAATGGAGCCTCAAAACCATCTACGACGTGATCGCGACCTTGAAAGGCTCGCAATATCCCGACCAGTGGGTGGTCCGCGGCAACCATCATGACGGCTGGGTGTTCGGCGCCAGCGATCCCTTGTCGGGCCAGAGCGCGCTTCTGGCCGAAGCCAAGGCCCTGGGCCAGCTGGTCAAGAGCGGCTGGAAGCCCAAGCGCACCATCGTCTACACCAGTTGGGACGCAGAAGAGCCGATGCTGCTGGGTTCGACCGAATGGGCCGAGGATCACGCCGACGAGTTGAAGAAGAAGGCCATTCTCTACATCAACAGCGACGGCAACGGCCGCGGCATTCTCGGTGTCGGTGGCAGCGAGGACCTGGAGAAATTCGTGTCCGACACCTTGGCGGGCCTCACCGATCCGGAAACAGGCCAATCGGTGGATGCGCGCCGCCGCGCCCGCTTGCGCATGGCCGGCCCGATGGCCGACGAACATGCCCGCGCCATGGGCCGCCAGGCGGCCGACCCGTCGCGCAACATGCCGCTGGAGCCGCTGGGCTCGGGCTCGGACTATTCGGCCTATCTGCAGCACCTGGGATTGGCGACGCTCGACTATGGCTATGGCGGCGAAGGCCGTTCTTCCGGCGTCTATCATTCCCGTTACGACACCTATGAGCATCACAGCAAATTCGTCGATCCGGGCTTCGTCTATGACGCGCTCCTGGCCAAGACGGTGGGCCGCGCGCCGATTTCGCCGAGGCCATTGGCCAATATGTCGGCGAAGTGAAGCGGCTTGCCGATACGCGGCGCACGGCGGCGGAAAACCAGAAAAAGATGCTGGCCGACAATGTCTATGCCCTGGCCGCCGATCCCACCAAGCCGCACGCCAATCCCACGCCGCTCCAGGAGGTGCCGCGTTTCGACTTCACGCCGCTGGACCAGGCCGAGACGAAGCTGAAGGCGAGCGCCAAGGCCTATGACGATGCCCTGGCGGCGAACGGCGCGAGCCTGTCCAAGGCGGACCAGATGAAGCTGCAGAGCCTGATGCAGTCGATCGGCCAGACCCTGTTGCTGGACAAGGGCCTGCCCTTCCGCGACTGGTACAAGAATTCGATCTATGCCCCGGGCCGCTTCACGGGCTATGGCGCCAAGACCTTGCCGGGCGTGCGGGAGGCGATCGAGGAAGAACGCTGGGCAGATGCAACGCAATATATCGGGCTGACCGCCGGCACGCTCAACGCTTACAGTGCGCGCCTGGATCAGGCGACCGCGATCCTGAAGCGCTGATTTTGGGTCGCGCAGCCGGACGGAAAACCGGCCCCACTTTTCCTGGCTGCGCTCCTGGCGCGCCTGGATCAGGCGACCGCGATCCTGAAGCGCTGATTTTGGGTCGCGCAGCCGGACGGAAAACCGGCCCCACTTTTCCTGGCTGC
>JAFKFF010000470.1 GCA_017307315.1 Alphaproteobacteria bacterium | reverse complement strand
CCAAGATATCGGGGACTTGAGGCGATCCGGCAAGGCCCTGCCGAAGGTAGGATATCCCGGGCGATTGGCCGGGAAAGGACCGTGCCATAAGGTCGCAATGACTTTAAGGGCTTAACCCCTCTAAATCCCCGCCAAGAATCTGAAACGCGCGGGGGATTTTACTGTCAGCCCTGCGGGCATTTGCGAGGTCGCTATCCATGTCTTTGACACCCCGGTCCTGGCGGAACACGAAAATCGCCGCCGCCGCCGCCGCCCTTTGGGCCGCCGCCGGCACCGCCGCCCTCGCCTTGCCCCAGAATTACGAGATCGGCTTTCAGCCCGCCAATTCCCCGGTGATGGAGCAGATCGAGAGCTTCCACCTGGAACTGCTCTACATCATCACCGCCGTCTGCCTCTTCGTGCTGGCGCTCCTGGTCTATATCGTCATCAAGTTCCGCGCCGGCGCCAATCCGACCCCGTCCAAGGTGCACCACAACACCCTTCTGGAAGTGGCCTGGACCATCATCCCGGTGATCATCCTGGTGGTGATCGCGGTGCCCAGCTTCCGCCTGCTGTATTTCGAAAGCGCCATTCCCAAGCCCGACGTCGTCATCAAGGCGATCGGCAAGCAGTGGTTCTGGACCTACGAATATCCGGGCGCCAATGCCGGCTTCACTTACGACTCGCTGGGCCTTTCGGACGCCGATGCCGCCAAGGCGGGCAAGCCGCGCCTTCTGGGTACCGACAATGAAGTGGTCGTGCCGGTCGGCAAGGTCATCGAGATCGAGACCACGGGCGCCGACGTGATCCATTCCTGGGCGCTGCCCGAGATGGGCGTGAAGATGGACGCCGTGCCCGGCCGCATCAATCACACCTGGTTCAAGGCCGAGCGCACCGGCGTCTATTACGGCCAGTGTTCGGAGCTCTGCGGCGCGCGTCACGCCTATATGCCGATCGAGGTCCATGTGGTCACGGACGCGGAATATGCCGAGTGGCTCGCCTCCGCGAAGAAGAAGTTTGCCGCCCTCGACACCAACGTCCAAGTCGCGGCGAAATAGGAATAAATGTCATGACCGATCTCGCT
>JAFKFF010000469.1 GCA_017307315.1 Alphaproteobacteria bacterium | reverse complement strand
ACTGTAAAGCTTTGTCGCGGAGGCCTTTTGGCCGCTGTGTCCCATTAGTTTCCTTAACGGAAGGAATGGAATTGGGGCGGGCCAGGATTGGAAGAAATGGACGGCCGGACTGGAGGCTTTACGTGGGGGGCACCAAAGCCGGTCCGACCGCCCGTGTGGTTGTATCCCTTGGTGGAGCGCCGAACGGATACAGAGCCGGGGCAAAGAGTGATCTTCTCCAACCAGGCGGGGAAGGCCCGCACGCGCCAAAATTTGTAATGGAGTGTCGCCAACCCGGGTGGCTTAGAGAGGTGGCGAAATAAAATCCTGTCATGCTGATTTCGAATGGCGCGTCATCCGAAAAAAAGCTGCAGCCGCCGATTGCGACACGATCATAAACCCCACGGCATGGGATGCGTGTGGATTTTCTGAAGAGGAATTCATGAACTGGGCCTTTATCGCGCCGATCCTGCTTTTGTGCTGCTCCAACGTCTTCATGACGTTTGCCTGGTACGGCCAGCTCAAATTTCCATCGACAGCGCTGTGGATTGTCATTCCCGTGAGCTGGGGCATCGCCTTCTTCGAATATCTGCTCGCCGTTCCCGCCAACCGCATCGCGCGATCTTCTCGGTCACCTATCTGGGCGAGAGCCTGAAATGGAATCACATGGTGGCGTTCGGGCTGATCGTGGCCGCCGCCTATTTCGCGTTTCATAAATTCTGAACCGTCAACCTTGCGGCCACGGATTGTCGTGAAAACCGTCCACCGGGCGGAGCGGAATGGGCAGGGCCGGATTGGCGCCGATGTAAAGCTGCAGCGTCATCTGGTTGGTGGCCTTGTCCCATTCCATCTGGGGGGCGAACTCGCCGGGCTTGCGGAAGGTCTTGCCGTCGAAATCGAAAGGCCGGGGCGCTACCGTGTCCCAGGCGGTGACGAGATCGGCGGCCAATTCCTCGCGGATGGCGCGCAGACGCTCGGGACGCGCATTTTCCATATTGGTGATGTCGGGGGCGCTGATCTTGACCGTGCCGTCCGGCAGAATTTCGACCCGCGCCGCCACCAGGGTGCCGTTGCCGGCATAGCCGCCTTCCCACCGGCCCTGGGGCGGGTGGGGCTTGGAACATGCCGCCAGAATCAGGAAAGCCAGGAGCGAAGCGGCCTTGCGCATGGGCCCGACTCAAGAAGGACGCGCCAGCATACGCCGCCTTCGTTAAAATGTGGACATAACCGGCATGACGAAGCTGACCCTTGCTCGCGCCCCGCCCGGTTGATAGGGGAGGGCGCAATTTTGCGCGAGCCCCGTCATGCCGCTGCCGAAAGACTTTCTCGCCCAATCCCTGAATCGCATTCAGCCGTCGCCCACCATCGCGGTGACCCAGAAGGCGCGCGACCTCAAGGCGGCGGGCCGCGACGTGATCGGCCTGGGCGCGGGCGAGCCGGATTTCGACACGCCGGACAACATCAAGAATGCCGCCATCGCCGCCATCAAGCGGGGCGAGACCAAATACACCGCCGTCGAAGGCATTCCCGAACTGCGCGCCGCCATCGCCAAGAAGTTCAAGCGCGAGAACGGCCTGGACTATAAGCCGTCCCAGACCTTCGTGGCGCCCGGCGGCAAGTCGATCATCTACAACGCGCTGCTGGCGACGTTGAACCCGGGCGACGAAGTGATCGTGCCGG
>JAFKFF010000468.1 GCA_017307315.1 Alphaproteobacteria bacterium | reverse complement strand
AAGCCTGAGCTCCAAATGATCAGTCCTGATAGTCACACGCTCTATGTGAGTATGCATGGCTTCGAATGCCGCTCCCGAAACTTTAATCTCTTGATGTAGAAAGGCGGTTACGACCGCTTCTAAGTCGGGAGCCGAGGCCCGCGTGACTTCGCCCAAGGTCGAGACGTCATGGCTCTGCAACAAGCCTTGGGAGACATAATAGCGGTACCGAATACCCTTCTTAAGCGTGCAACTAGGAGACATGCGATTACCAGCACTGTCGTACAACAACCCGGTCAACAGATACGGGGAAGCTCGCAGCTTGAGTTTCCGGGTGTGAGTATTGAACTGCAATTTGGCTTGGACAGCCTCAAACAGCTCTCGATCCATGATCGCCTCGTGGTCGGCCGGATAGATTTCCCCGCGATGGACCAGTTCCCCGATATAAGCACGGTTCTTAAGTAAGTGCGTCAGAGCTCCCTTTCCGAACCAGACGCCACCTACAAGCTTGCCGGCCCAAACCCGCTTTTTGGTCTTGATCCCTCGCCGCCTTAAGTCCTTAAGCAAAAGACCCGTTGAGCCCAATGCCAAATATCGCCGGAATATCATGCGAACGGTCTCAGCCTCGTCCGGTATGACAACCAGCTTCTTGTCTCGCGCAATGAAGCCCATAGGGGCGTTTCCGCCCATCCAGAGCCCTTTCCGTTTGGAGGCCGCAATTTTGTCCCGCACCCGCTCCCCAATCACCTCCCGCTCAAACTGGGCAAATGAGAGCAAGATGTTGAGAGTTAAGCGCCCCATGCTACTGGTGGTATTGAACGACTGGGTGATGGAAACAAAAGAGACCTGATGAGCGTCGAACAGCTCAACCAGTTTGGCAAAGTCGGCCAGGGACCGCGTCAGGCGGTCGACTTTATAGACGACAATGACATTGATCTTGTGTGCCCTGACGTCATCGAGCAACTTTTGAAGGGCAGGGCGGTCGGTTGATCCGCCCGAGAACCCTCCATCGTCATAGCGCATCTTGATCAGCGTCCAGCCCGCATGCGCCTGGCTGCGGATATAGGCCTCAGATGCATCGTAC
>JAFKFF010000328.1:10355-13099 GCA_017307315.1 Alphaproteobacteria bacterium | reverse complement strand
GCCGAAGGCATCGACGAGAAGCGCTGGCCGGTGCGTACCCTGGCGGCGCTGATCGACAATTGGAAGAACAGGGGCCAGCGGCCCGACGATGTTTCCGACAGCGAGGGCCAGGGCTATGCCTTCGGAAAGGGCAAGACGCTGTACCGGCAATATCAGGAGCGGTTGCGCGCGCTGAACGCGGCGGATTTCGGCGACCTTTTGCTGGAAACCTTGAATATCCTGCGCACCAATCCCGACATTCTGGCCGATTATCGCGACCGTTTCCGCTACATGCTGGTGGACGAATATCAGGACACCAATGTCGTCCAGTATTTGTGGTTGAAGCTGTTGGCGACGCAAAGCGGCAATGTCTGCGTCGTCGGCGATGACGACCAGTCGATCTATGGCTGGCGCGGCGCCGAAGTGGAAAACATCCTGCGCTTCGAACGCGATTTTCCCGGCGCCAAGGTGATCCGGCTGGAGCGCAACTACCGTTCCACCTCCGTCATCCTGGGCGCGGCGTCCGGCCTGATCGCCGCCAACAAGGGCCGGCTCGGCAAGACCTTGTGGACCGAAGGCGATCCCGGCGAGCAGATTCGCGTGCAAGGCGTGTGGGATGCGGAAGAAGAAGCCCGCAATGTCGCCGCCGAGGCCGAGGATTTGCATCGCCAGGGCGCCGCTTTCGGCCATATGGCGATCCTGGTGCGCGCCTCGTTCCAGATGCGCGAATTCGAAGACCGCTTCATCTCGCTGGGCTTGCCCTATCGGGTGATCGGCGGCCCGCGCTTTTACGAGCGGGCGGAAATACGCGACGCCATGGCCTATCTGCGCCTGATCGCCCAAGGCGACGACGATCTCGCCTTCGAACGCATCGTCAACAAGCCCAAGCGCGGCATCGGCGATGCCAGCGTGGCGACCCTGCATGCCTTCGCGCGGGCGCGGCAAATGCCGCTCCTACCGGCGGCGCGCGAGATCGCGGAAACCGACGAATTGCCGCCCAAGGCGCGCAAAGCCTTGAGCGAACTTGCCGCCAATTTCGCGCGCTGGAGCGAGACGGCGAAAGTGTTGCCGCATACCGAGCTGGCGGAAATGGTGCTGGACGAGTCCGGCTATACCGACATGCTGAAAGCCGACAAATCGGCGGAAGCGCCAGGTCGGTTGGACAATCTCAAGGAATTCGTCCGCTCGATGGAAGGTTTCGAATCCCTCCCGTCTTGCCTGGAACATGTCTCGCTGGTGATGGAGATCGCCCAGGACGAAAGCGGCGACCGCATCAATCTGATGACCCTGCACGCCGCCAAGGGGCTGGAATTCGACACCGTCTTCCTGCCGGGCTGGGAGGAAGGCCTGTTCCCCAGCCAGCGCACCATGGACGAGAACGGACTGGCCGGCCTGGAGGAAGAGCGGCGCCTGGCCTATGTCGGCCTCACCCGTGCCAAAAAGCGGGCCCGAATTTCCTTCGCCGCCAATCGCCGCGTCCATGGCTCCTGGCAGAGCGCGCTGCCATCGCGCTTCCTGAGTGAAATTCCCGAAGCCCATGTCGAGACCATCGTGAATGAAGGTTTCTATGGCGGCGCCATGGGCTTTCGCGACAATGCCGGCGGCCCTGCCTTCTCCAGCAGCTACGAAAGCCCAGGCTGGAAACGCGCACAGCAATATAAAGAGGCCAATCGCGCCACGGCCCAGGCCCGTACCCGTCCGCCCTTGATCGAAGCCCAGGCTTATTCGGTGCAGACCAGCGATCCCAGCGCTTCGCATTACGCGCGCGGCGACCGTGTGTTTCACCAGAAATTCGGCTATGGCCGGGTGCGCTATGTCGAAGGCAACAAGCTGACGGTGGAATTCGACAAGGCCGGCGAGAAAAAGGTCATCGACCAGTTCGTGGCGCGGGCATAAGCAGTCGGACAATCAACATGAACACCTCCCCGCCCCTCTGGAAGGCCTGGATCACCCTGCCCAAGCAGCAAGCGCCGGACATGGCATCGCTGCTGGAACTGGCGTCGGAGCCGCAGGCCGTGCTGATTGCGGAAGAGCCCTTCGGGCCCAGCGCCACGGTGGAAGCTCTGTATACGGAAGAACCCGATGCCGCCATCCTGTCGCGCATCGCCGGTCACGACATCACGGTCGATCCCCTGCCCGATCGGGATTGGATCAAGCTCAGCCAGGAAGGCCTGCCGCCGGTTCGGGCCGGACGCTTCTTCGTCTATGGCGCACATGATGCCGGTCAGGTGCCGCATGGCGTCATACCGATGCGGATCGAGGCGGGTCTTGCCTTCGGCACCGGCCATCACGAGACCACGGCGCTGTGCCTTGGCGTTCTGTCCGACCTCGCCAACCGGCGCGCCTACCGCACTGTGCTCGACCTGGGCTGCGGCACCGGGCTTCTCGCCATCGGCGCCGCCAAACTGTGGCGCCGCCCGGTTTTGGCTTCGGACATCGATCCGGTCGCGGTCGAAGTGACCGAAGAAAATGCCGCGGGCAATGGCGTGGCGCCGCTGGTGCGCGCCGTGACGGCGGATGGGCTGGTCAATCCGCTGCTGGCATCGTCCGCGCCTTACGATCTGATCATCGCCAACATTCTGGCGGGGCCCCTGACCCGGCTGGCGCCACAGATCGTCAAGGCCCTGGCCCCGGGCGCGACCCTGGTTCTGTCGGGCCTGCTGCACAATCAGGAAGCCATGGTCCTCAGCTTCTATCATCGCCTACGCTTCAAAAGCCGCCATCGCCAGGGCCCCTGGAGCGCGCTGGTCTTGGAGAAGCCGGGG
>JAFKFF010000328.1:0-10327 GCA_017307315.1 Alphaproteobacteria bacterium | reverse complement strand
ATGGATAAGACCACGTCCTTCCAGACCTATGACGACCGGTCGGACGCCGCCACCGTGGCGCCGCGCCTGGCCGCGCTGCGCGCCGAACTCGCCGCGCGCGGGCTGGATGGTTTCGTCGTGCCCCATTCCGACACGCACCAGAATGAATATCTGCCCGCCGATGCGGAGCGGCTGGCCTGGCTGACCTCCTTCACCGGCTCGGCCGGCGCCGCCGTGGTGCTGAAGGACAAGGCCGCGATCTTCGTCGATGGCCGTTACACCTTGCAGGTCCGCGCCCAAACCGACACCGCGCAATTCGAGCCCCGCGATCTGGTGGCGGAAGGCCCGCAGGGCTGGTTGCCCGACAATCTGCCGGGCGGCGCGAAATTGGGCTACGATCCCTGGCTCACCAGCGCCAACGGCGTCGCCGGCTTGCGCCAGGCGGCGGAGCGCGCGGGCGGCAGTCTTGTCCCTTGCAACAGCAATCCGGTCGACGCGATCTGGAGCGACCGGCCCGCCCCGCCGGCGGACCCGGCCGTTCCGCACCCCTTGAACCTGGCCGGCGAAGCCGGCGCCGCCAAGCGCGCGCGCGTTGCTGCCGGGCTGAGAAAAGCGAATGTCGATGCCGCGGTGATCACCTTGTGCGATTCCGTCTGCTGGCTGTTCAATATCCGCGGCAGCGACCTGCCTCACACGCCGTTCGCGCTGGCCTTCGCCATTCTCCATGCCGATGGTGGTGCCGAGCTTTTCCTGGACGAAAGCAAGCGCACGCCCGAATTGATCGCGCATCTGGGCGATGGCGTGCGCCTGAAGCCCGCCGCGGATTTCGTCTCCGCGCTCGATGCGCTCGGCGGCAAGACCGTTCTGGCCGATCCGGCCACCGCCGCTTCGGCCATCTTCGAGCGGCTGAACAAGGCCGGCGCCAAGATCAAGCACGCCGCCGATCCCTGCCAGCTGCCCAAAGCCTGCAAGAACAAGGCCGAACTGGACGGCACCCGCAAGGCGCATGTCCGCGACGGCGCCGCCCTGTCGCGCTTCCTCTGCTGGTTCGCCCGCGAGGCCCCGAACGGGGCGTTGACCGAAATCGATGCCGCGCAGACGCTGGAAGGCTTTCGCCGCGCCACCAACTACCTGTCCGACCTGTCTTTCGATTCCATTTCCGGCGCGGGCGCCAATGGCGCCATCGTGCATTACCGGGTGACGCGCTCGACCAACGCGCCGATCCTCAACAACCAGATGTTCCTGCTGGATTCCGGTGCGCAATATCCCGACGGCACCACGGACGTCACCCGCACGATGATCGTCGGGGAAGCCACAGCCGAGATGCGTGACCGTTTCACCCGCGTGTTGAAAGGCCATATCGCGCTCGCCACCGCGCGCTTTCCCGAAGGCACCATCGGGATGCAGCTGGACAGCTTCGCGCGCCGGCCCTTGTGGGACGCAGGCCTGGATTACGACCATGGCACGGGCCATGGCGTGGGCTCCTATCTCTCCGTGCATGAAGGACCCCAGAACATTTCCAAGCGCCCGGTGAGCCAGCCGCTCAAGCCCGGCATGATCTGTTCCAACGAGCCCGGCTATTACAAGACCGGCGAATACGGCATCCGCATCGAGAATCTGGTGGTAGTGACCGAGCCCAAGCCCATGCCGGAGGGCGAGCGACCGATGATGGGGTTCGAGACCATCACCCTGGCGCCTATCGATCTTAACATGGTCGAGCCCGGCCTTCTCACCGACGCCGAACGCGTCTGGCTCAATGCTTATCATGCCCGCGTGCTGGAAACGTTGAAGCCGCTGGTGGATGAAGAGACGCGCGCCTGGCTGGAAAAGGCGACGCGCGCGGTTTGACGCTTTTTCGTCATGGCCCGGCTCGTCCGGGCCATCCATGGTGGATCGCCCGACTAAATCGGGCGATGATGCGTGTTAGCCAATCAGCTTCAGCCAGGCATCCTCGTCCATCACCTGGACATTGTGCTTTTGCGCGTCCTTCAGCTTGGAGCCGGCGCCCGGTCCCGCCACCACGATATCGGTCTTGGCCGACACGGAACCCGAGACTTTCGCGCCCAGGCTTTCGGCCCGCGCCTTGGCCTCCTGCCGGGTCATCTTCTCCAAAGTGCCGGTGAAGACCACGGTCTTGCCCGAGACAGGCGATGAGCGCGACGGTGCCGCCATCGGCGTGACGGTCAGCCATTCCAAGAGCCGGTTCAGCGCCTTCACATTGTGCTTTTCGGCGAAGAAATCGCAGATCGCTTCCGCCACCACGCCGCCGAGGCCTTCCTGGCTTTCCAGTTCCTCGCGTGCGTTCTCTGCCTTCATGCCATCCATGAAAGCGTCGATGGTTCGATAATGCCGCGCGATCAGCCGCGCGGTGGTTTCGCCGACATGGCGGATGCCCAGCGCGTTGATCAGGCGATCCAGCCCAATCGTGCGGCGGCGCTCGATCGCCGCCATCAGGTTTTCCACCACCTTATCTTCGCGCTCTTCCTTCTTGCCTTTGGTCTTGACAGGCTCCTTGCCTTCGGCGGCGCGGCGCTCTTCCGACAGCACGGCGCGGTGTTCGGCCAGAATCCTGCCCACCTTTTCCGGCTTCTCGGTGAGCGCGAAAATGTCGGCGGGCTCTTTCAAGAGGCCCTTGTCGTAGAACAGCTCGATCATGGTGCCGCCCAGGCCCTCGATGTCGAAACCGTCCCGCGCCACGAAATATTTGAGCCGTTCGACCGTCTGGGCGTCACAGATCAGTCCGCCGGTGCAGCGCCGGTCCACGTCCACCTTGCCGGTCTTCTCATCCACCTCCCGCACGGCATGGCTGCCGCAGATCGGGCATTTGTCGGGAAATTTGTAGGGCTTGGCGCCGCGCGGGCGCTTTTCCAGGATCACGCGCAGCACCTGGGGGATGACGTCGCCGGCGCGCTGGATCATCACGGTGTCGCCGACGCGCGCGTCCAGCCGCGCGATCTCGTCTTCGTTGTGCAAGGTGGCGTTGCGCACTACCACCCCGCCGACCGTGACCGGCTTCAGCCGCGCCACCGGCGCCAGCTTGCCGGTGCGGCCCACCTGAATCTCGATGCCTTCCAGCACCGTCTCGGCCTGCTCGGCAGGGAATTTGTGCGCGGTGGCCCAGCGCGGGCTGCGCGACACGAAGCCCAGCCGTTCCTGCAGATCCAGCCGGTCCACCTTGTAGACCACGCCATCGATATCGTAGCCCAGCCTGGCGCGTTTGGTTTCGATGTCGCGATAGAATTTCAAGACTTCGTCCAGGTTGTCGCACAGCTTGACCAGCGGATTGACGGTGAAGCCGTATTCCCGGAATTTTTCCAGCATGCCGCTCTGGGTTTTGGCGGGAAGCTCGCTGATTTCGCCCCAGGTATAGGCGAAGAAATTGAGCGTGCGGCTGGCGGTGATGGCGGGATCGAGCTGGCGCACCGAACCGGCGGCGGAATTGCGCGGATTGGCATAGGTCGGCTTGCCGTCCTTTTCCTGCCGCTTGTTGAGCGCCTCGAACGCCTTGTGGGTCATATAGACCTCGCCGCGCACTTCCAGAACGGCGGGCGGCTTGCCCTTCAGGCGCAACGGGATGTCGGAAATGGTGCGCAGATTGGCGGTGATGTCCTCGCCCTCCTGGCCGTCGCCGCGGGTGGCGCCCTGCACCAGCACGCCTTTTTCATAACGCAGGGAGGCCGAGAGCCCGTCGATCTTGGGCTCGGCCATCACGGCGATCTCTTCGCCTTCCTTCAGCCCCAGGAAACGGCGCACCCGGCCCAGAAAGTCCGCCACATCCTCGTCGCTAAACGCATTGTCGAGGGACAGCATCGGGCGGGCATGCACCACCTTGGTGAATTTGGCGCTCGCCTTGGCGCCGACCCGATGCGACGGGCTGTCGGGCCGCACCAGCAGCGGAAAGCGTTCCTCGATGGCGGCATTGCGCCGGCGCAGCGCATCATAGTCCGCGTCGCTGATGGTCGGCGCATCTTCGGCGTGATAGCGGCGGTCATGCGCGTCGATCTCGCGCGCGAGCCGGTCCAGTTCCTTTTCCGCCTCAGCGGAGGTGAGTTTCTCGACAGGCTTTGCGGTCACGCGCTTTTCGCCTTTTTGCGCGAAGGCCGGACGGGCCGCGCCGCTTCCGCCACCAGCCGCCGGGCCGCAGCGCGGGCTTCCTCGGTCACGCTGGCGCCCGACAGCATGCGGGCGATTTCTTCCAGCCGGGCCTCGTCTTCCAACATCACGATGCGGGTCTTGTCGCCCACGCGCGAGATGCGGAAATGCCTGGCGGCCCGCGCCGCCACCTGCGGCGAATGGGTGACCAGGAGTACTTGGGTGGTTTCGGCCAGGCGCTGAAGCCTTTCGCCCACCGCATCGGCCACCGCGCCGCCGACGCCGCGATCCACCTCGTCGAACACCATGGCGGCGGGCGGCGCGGTCTGGGCCAGCGCCACCTTCAGTGCCAGGGAAAAACGCGCCAACTCGCCCCCCGACGCGATCTTGGCCAGGGAACCGAAGGCGGCCCCTTCCACGGTCGCGACTTCAAACGCAATCTTCTCCAGTCCGTTCGCGGTCCCTGCGTCATCCGCCAGCGGCTCCAGCGCCACGCGAAATTTCGCATGGCCCAGCTTCAGCGGCGCCAGTTCCGCCGCTACGGCGGCTTCCAATTTCCTTGCGGCGACGGCCCGGTCCTTGGACAATTTGCGCGCCGCGTCCAGATACACCCGATGCGCCTGGGCAACCGCGGCCTTGGCATCCTTCAACGAGCTGCCGCTGCCATCCAGAGCATCGCGCTGCGCCAGGAAATCCGCCAGCACCGCGACAAGCCCGTCGGGCGTGGTGGCATATTTGCGGGCCAGCGCGCGCAGTTCGAACAACCGCTCCTCTTTTCGTTCCAGCGCGGCGGTGTCGGTGTCCAGGCTGGCCAGCAACGCGTCCAGCTCGCGGCGCGCCTCTTCGGTCTGGGCGAAAGCCTGTTCGAGCGCCGCTTCCGCCGCCGCGGCGCGCTTGCGCGCCTCTTCCTGAAGCCGCGATAGCTTCTTCAATGCCATGGCCAGGGCGGCTTCCGCCCCGCGCTCGCCCGACAAGGCATCGGTCGCCGCGCTCAGATCTTCGGCGATGCGCGCGGCATTCATCATCAGCGCACGCTCGCCCGCCAAAATTTCTTCCTCACCCGGCTGGGGATCGAAGGTGGACAATTCCTTGGCGGCGGCGCGCACATAATCGGCATTGCGCTCCGCTTCGGCGGCGCGGGCGAGGCCCGCCGCCAGCGTCCGGCGCGCCTCGTCCCATGCCGCATAAAGCCCACCCATCGCGCGCGCCGCCTCGTCCAGCGCGCCGAAGGAATCCAGCAGGCCGCGATGGGTGGCGACATCGAACAGACCGCGGTCGTCGGCCTGGCCATGCACTTCCAGCAGCAGGCCACCCAGATCCTTGAGCAAACCCACGCTGACCGCTTCGTCATTGACGAAGGCGCGCGACTTGCCGTCGGCGGCCAGGCTGCGGCGCAGCACGATCTCGCCCTCATGGGGCATCGCCTGTTCCTTCAGAAGCGCGCGGGCGCCATGGTGGGACACCGGATCGAACACCGCGGTGGCGGACCCTTGCGCCGCCCCGGGCCGGACCCCGGCACGGCCGCGATTGCCCACGGCCAGGCCGAGCGAGTCCAGAAGGATGGATTTGCCCGCCCCGGTCTCGCCGGTCAGCACGTTGAGGCCGGGCGCGAATTCCAGCGCGGCCTGTTCGATCAGGACGATGTCGCGGACCGTCAGCGCGGCGAGCATCGGAAAGCGACTCTCAGAGGATGCGGTGGAAAGCTTGACTGATCCAGGAGCCTTTGTCTTCCGCCGGCTTGAGATTGCGGCCCTTCAGGATGTTGTAGGCGTTCTCGTACCATTGGCTGCCTGGATAGTTGGCGCCGAGCACGGCGGCGGCGGTCTGCGCCTCGCTGTCCAATCCCAGCGCGTAATAGGCTTCGGTCAGCCGCTCCAGCGCTTCCATGATCTGGGGCGTGGTCTGGTACTGTTCCACCACCACCCGGAAGCGATTGATGGCACCGATATAGTCATTGCGGACCAGGTAATAGCGGCCCACGGCCATTTCCTTGCCGGCGAGATGGTCCTCGGTCAGGTCGATCTTGAGGGTGGCATCGCGGGCATATTCGGTGTCGGGGAAGCGCTGCACCACGTCCTGCAGCGCCACCAGGGCGCCTTGCGTGTTGGCCTGGTCGCGGTTGACGTCCACGATCTGCTCGTAAAGCGAGATCGCCTTCAGATAGAAGGCATAGGCGACTTCGTGGCTGCCCGGATGCAGCGAGATATACTGGTCGGCGGTGGCAACCGCATCGCCATATTTGTTGGCCTGGTACGAGGAGAAGGCGCTCATCAGCATGGCCCGGCGCGCCCACACCGAATAGGGATGCTGGCGGTCCACTTCGTTGAACTGCTTGGCGGCCTCTTCCCAATTTTGTCCAGCCCCAAAAGGCTGCAGCCGCCCATCGCGGTTCCCAGGGCCAGCACCAGCAGCGCGGCGCGGATGGAGCGGGCGGAAAAGCGGCCAGGATTCGGCATGGAACGGCAAACCTCAAGAATTGCGGCGGCAGAACAATAGCTTACGTCCCAGGACAGCAAAAGTCCGCACGGCCGCCTCGCTTATAGCACAAGCCCGGCCCGGTCAGGGAAGCGTGACCAATTCGTAATTGCCCGGATCGGCGAACAGCGCTCGGAGCAGCCGGTTGTTCAGCCCGTGGCCGGAGCGCACCCCCTCGAAGCGTCCGATCAGGGGATGCCCCGCCAGCGCCATGTCTCCCACCGCGTCCAGGATCTTGTGGCGGACGAATTCGTCCGCGAAACGCTGCCGGTCCGTGTTGACCACCCCGCTCTCGTCCAGCGCTAGCGTATTGTCCAGGCTCGCGCCCCGCGCCAGATTCATGCGGTTGAGCGCCTCGAGGTCCTTGAGGAAGCCGAAGGTGCGGGCCGGCGCGATCAGCTCCCGGAACGCCGCGGAAGAGAAGGCGAAGCTGTAATGCTGCCGCCCGATCGCCGGCGTGTCATATTCCAGCAGGAAGTCATACGTCAGGCTGGGCGCGGGAGAGAGCGCCGCATGCGCGCCGCCGTCTGCGACACGGACCTCGCGCCGAATCTTCAGAGCGGTGCGGGGCGCCGGCTGCGGCTTCAACCCGGCTTCCTCGATCAGATGCAGGTAGGAAAGCACATCGCCGTCCAGAATGGGCGGCTCCGGCCCATCCAGAGTTACGGTCAGGTCGTCCAGTTCCGCGCCGGCCACCGCCGCCATCAGATGCTCGATCACGCCCACGCTGGCGTCTTCTTCCCCGGTCGAAAAGCGCCGGAATGGCGGCATTGGCCTTGTCGGCGCGCCGGAACAGCACGCCTTGCCCGCAAGACGCCGGAGACAGGGTCATGGTCACCGGCACCCCGGCATGCAAAGCGGTGCCGGAAACGGTAAGATCGCGGGCCAGCGTGGTGCGGAAAGGCATGCCGGCCTTATAGCAAAGCAAGGGCGGCGCTTCAGGATTAAATGGCTGCCCGGCACACTCCCGGGCGAAGGCAGGAGCGGATGGATCGGCGGGCAAAGATAACTGTTTTGGCGGTCGCCCTGTCCCTGGCAGGGGTCTCGGTCCATGCCGACACGATCGCCGATCTCCCCTACCGCATCGGCGGCGATGGCCGCGTCAGCACGGACGTCTTCCTGGACGGCCAGGGGCCGTTCAATTTCCTGCTCGATACCGCTTCCAGCCGCACCATGCTGTTCGAGCATCTGCGCCAAAGATTGAAGCTGGAGCCGTCCCAGGCCGGCAGCCTGAAAGTCTATGCCATGAACAATATCGGCAGCGCCGTGCCGGTGAAGCCGCGTGAATTGCGGCTGGGCGATTGGCGCATTGCTGACCTGACCTTGGGCGTGCTGCCCGACGAAATGCGCGGCCCCGACGACGCGGCGGTAGCGGACGGCATCCTGGGCATGGACGCCTTGGCAGGCCATTTCCTGATGGTCGATCACGACGCGCTGCGCCTGAAGCTGATGGACCCGAAGGGAGCGGACACGGACATCTACCGCCGCTGGCCTTCGGCGGAACTCACGCCCTATCAGGCCAAGGATATCGACGTCACACTATGGTGGCTGCGCGCCAAATTCGGCGACCAAAGCGTCACCGCCCTGCTCGACATGGGATCGGGCATCACCATGCTGAACTGGAACGCGGCGGAAAAACTGGGCATCCGGCGCGCCGCCTTCGCCAAAGAGCCCATCCCGCAAAGCCTGCGCGATGCCTTGGGAACGCTGGAGCCGGTGGTGACGGTCAAGGGCCTTACCATCACCATGGCCGAGCGCACCTTTCCCGCCCAGACGGTGATCGTGGCCAATGCGGCGGTGTTCCGCTATTTCGGGCTGGACGGCAAGGCCGCCGCCATCATCGGTCCCGCGCTGTTGCGCTACAATTCCCTGGCGATCGATTTCGGCAAGCGCCGCATCTATGTGGGGCCGACCAGCAAAGCCGCCGACGCGCCGTCCTAGAACGCGATCTCAATGCGGCAGGGGCGAAAGCGCCGCCGCCATGTCGGGCTGGTCTTCCAGGGACGGCAGATAAGTTGGCGGCTTGCGCGCCGAAGCGGCGCGCTCGAACGCCGCGCCCAACGCCATCAACCTAGCTTCCGACCAGGCAGGACCGATGAAGGACAGGCCGACCGGCAGGCCATGCACATAGCCCATCGGCACGGTGAGATGGGGATAGCCCGACACCGCCGGCAGGAAGGACGCGCCGGGGCCGTCATGATCGCCTTTGATCGCATCAAGGCGGAAGACCATGTCCTCGGTGGGTCGGATCAAGGCATCGACATGGTATTGCGCCAAGCTCTTGTCCAGCAGCGCGCGCGTGCTTGCCACCAGCTCGTCGCGCGCCTGCGCATAGGCGGGATCGCCCAGATCGCCCGCCGCTTGCGCCATTTCGAAATAATCCTGGTCGAACAGGACCAGTTCGCGCGGCGATCCGGCATTGAAGGCGATCAGGTCGGCCAGGCTTTTCGGTCCCGCGCCCGGCAGGCTTTGCAGATAGGCCGCGATGTCGTGCTTGAACTCGTATTTCAGGACCGTGCCTTCTTCCTCGGAAGAGGCGGGCGGGCGGACGAATACGGGAATCGGGACGATCTCCGCGCCTTGCGCCCTGAGGATGGCAAGGGCACGCTGCAACGCCGGTTCGCTCGCCGGCAAGGACTGGCCGGGCGGCGGCAGGATCAGGCCCAGCCGCTTGCCTTTGAGCGCCGCCCCATTGAGAGCCGCCGCATAATCGGCGCGATGCGCATCGGCTTCGGCCGTGGCGCTGTCTTCGGGATCGCGACCGGCCATCGCGGCCAGAAGCAGCGCCGCATCGGCGACCGTGCGCGCCATCGGACCCGCCGTGTCCTGGGTATGGGAAATCGGCACGATATGGGTGCGCGAGACCAGCCCGACGGTGGGCTTTATGGAAACAAGACTGTTGAAGGCGCCCGGACAGACCAGCGAGCCATTGGTTTCGGTGCCCAGCGCCGCCGCGGCTAGGCTGGCCGCCACCGCCGCGCCGCTGCCCGCGCTGGAGCCGCAGGGGCTGCGGTCCAGCACATAGGGATTGTGGGTCCAGCCGCCGATGGCCGACCAGCCGCTGATCGAATGGGTGGAGCGGATATTGGCCCATTCGCTGAGATTGGTCTTTCCCAGGATGATGGCGCCGGCCGCGCGCAGCCGCGCCACCACGGGCGCGTCGCGATGGGTGATATTGCCCGCCAGCGCCAGCGAGCCCGCCGTGGTCGGCATGGGATCGCGGGTCTCGATATTGTCCTTTACCAGGATGGGAATGCCGTGCAGCGGCCCGCGCACATGACCGGCCTTGCGCTCCGCATCCAGGGCGCGGGCCTGGGCAAGCGCGTCGGGATTGAGCGCGATGACGCTGTGCAGCTTGGGGTCGATGGCGGCGATGCGGGCGCGATAGGCTTCGACAAGCCCGGCGGCGTCCACGCGGCCAGCCACCATGTCGGCCTGCAAGGTGGCGATGTCCTTTTCCGCCACCCCGTAAGGCGCCGCCAGGACGGACGTGGACAGGCTGGTTACGACACAGGCCAGGATTATCGCGCGCATCCTCATCCCCCGCTGATGGCGGGATGATAGCGTCAGAGCCGCTTCTGCAGGAATACCAGGGTCAGCCAGCGGTCGAATTTGCGGCCGATCTCCGGCAGGCGGCCGGTCTCCTCGAACCCGAAGGCTTTATGCAGGGCAATACTGAGACCATTGTCGCTGTCGATACCGCCGACGAGGACGTGCAACCCTTGCGCGCGGGCGCGGTCGATCAAAGCGGCCAAAAGCGCCTTGCCGATTCCCCGGCCCC
>JAFKFF010000327.1:6580-9943 GCA_017307315.1 Alphaproteobacteria bacterium | reverse complement strand
GATCCAGGATCAGGCGCAGCACGCCATGGGCGGCGGGATGCTGCGGGCCGAAATTCAGCGTCATTTGGGTTTCTTCCGCCGGACCGTTGGAGGTTTCGGCGGGAATGGTTTCGAGCGTTACTTGACTCACGGCTTCTTCCCCGTGTCGCCGGAGGTGGCGTTCGGCGCCATCGCGGCCTTTTCGTCGCCCGGCAGGATGTGCGGCGCGCCTTCCCAGGGGCTCATGAAATCGAAATCGCGGAATTCCTGCACCAGCTGCACCGGCTGATAGACCACCCGCTTCAGCTCTTCGTCGTAGCGCAGCTCGACGAAACCGGTGAGCGGGAAATCCTTGCGCAGCGGATAGCCGGAGAAACCGTAATCGGTGAGGATGCGGCGCAGGTCCGGATGCGCCTCGAAAGCGATGCCGTACATGTCGAAGGCCTCGCGCTCGAACCAGCCGGCGGCGGGATAAAGCGCGATAGCGGACTTGATTGCCTCCCCCTCGGCCACCATCGCCTTGACGCGGATGCGCATATTCTTCGTCAGCGACAGGAGGTGATAGACCACATCGAAGCGCTTTTCGCGGCCCGGCCAGTCGTTGCCGCAGATATCGACCAGGATCTTGAATTCGCAAGCCGGGTCGTCGCGGAGGTGGGCGAGCACGTCCAGGACACGGTCCGGCGCAACGGTAAGGGTCAATTCCCCCACTGCCAGCTTGCGCTCGATCAGCGCGGGCCCCAGCACGCCGGTCAATTGTTCCGCGACATGTGCAAGATCCGACATCAGCGCTCGATCGTTCCGGTGCGGCGGATCTTCCGCTGCAGCAAGAGAATGCCATAGACCAGGGCTTCGGCCGTGGGCGGGCAGCCCGGCACATAGATGTCGACCGGCACGATACGGTCGCAGCCGCGCACCACCGCGTAGCTATAGTGGTAATAGCCCCCGCCATTGGCGCAGGACCCCATCGAGATCACATAGCGCGGCTCGGGCATCTGGTCGTAAACCTTGCGCAGCGCGGGCGCCATCTTGTTGGTCAAGGTGCCGGCCACGATCATCACGTCCGACTGGCGCGGTGAGGCGCGGGGCGCGAAGCCGAAGCGTTCCAGGTCGTAACGGGGCATCGAGGCCTGCATCATCTCGACGGCGCAGCAGGCGAGCCCGAAGGTCATCCACGTCAAGGAGCCGGTGCGGGCCCAGGTGATTAGGCTTTCGGCGCTGGTGACCAGGAAGCCTTTATCGGCCATCTCCTGCTGCAACGCCTTGAAATAAGGATCGTTGTCGCTGATCTGCGGGGCGCCGCCTTCGACGCCCGCGCGGCCCGCCGCGCCGGCGGGGATCGTCTTGGCGGGGGTGATCACTCCCATTCGAGCGCCCCCTTCTTCCATTCATAGATGAACCCCACCGTCAGCACGGCCAGGAAAGCCATCATCGACCAGAAGGCGAAAACGCCGGTGGTTCCCAGGGTGATCGCCCAGGGGAACAGAAACGCCACTTCCAGGTCGAAAATAATGAAAAGGATCGCCACCAGATAGAAACGCACATCGAACTTCATGCGCGCATCGCCGAAGGCGGGAAAGCCGCATTCGTAGGCCGAGAGCTTTTCCGGATCGGGCTTGGCGGGTGCAATCACCAGCGGCATCACGATCAGGGCCGCGCCCAAGACGATCGCGATTCCCAGGAAAACCAGGATCGGCAGATATTCCAGAAGCAAATTCTGCATTCCGTCCCCAAACGCCTTCGCACAGGATCGGCTGGCGCACTTGCGCCTTCGTCAGGCCGGATCTTGTTATTTCGCGGGCGCAGTATAGGCAGGCACTGTCGCCGCGCAACGCGGGTTTAACGGAAGATTCGCGGGGACTGAACAGGAATTTTCGCGAGCCCCGTTTCCCTCGCCCGCTCCTCTTCGGGACCGCAAAAAGCTTTATCGAATGGCAATGGAAACATGGGCCCTAGTTGCGAGCCATTCTTATCTCGAAAGAAATGCGGGAAGGCCGCGCGCAGCGCGACGACCTCTGCATAAAGGACCATTTCCTGGAGGAAATGGCGGGAGCGACGGGGCTCGAACCCGCGACCTTCGGCGTGACAGGCCGACACTCTAACCAACTGAGCTACGCCCCCGCGAGCATCCCGCCGGGGCGGGAACGCGAAGGGCGCCGATGTAGGGCGGCGGCCGCCCTCAAGTCAAGCAGCGAGACGCTCTTTAAGGCGGCGGCGCGGCTTCTCGCGGGCCATCGCCCCGTCCTTCTCCGTCCGGCCTGCCCGAAGGCCGCTGTTCCGGGCGGCTTTGCGATCCGGGGCGGGTCCCTCGGGGATTGAATTCCTGCGGCGTGATCTTGCCGTCGCCGTTCCTGTCGATCTGATCGAAAAGGGAATAAAGCGCGGCGGAGAATTCGCGGTAATCCAGGCAGCCGTCCTGGTTCCAATCCTGCAAAGGCGTCGCCGTGGATTGATCGGCGGCAATACGCGCCTGGTTGAGATCGTCCACCTGCTCGGGCGTCAGGCATCCGCTATGGCTTTTGTCCAGCGCGGCGAATTCGGCTCTCAATCCGTTCACCAGTTCTTCGCGGGTCAGGGTCCCGTCATGATTGGCGTCGTATTTGAGAAGGAGCGCATTGCTGCCGCCGTGATAATTTTCATCGCGCGGCGGCGGCACCTTGTAGGGCGTCCAGCGCGGCTGGGACGGCTCGGAAGAACCGCATGCGGTCAGCGCGCCTGCCAGGAAAAGCGCGGATAATCGAAAAAGGCGCAAAGCGAGGAACTCCTGTTTCGGGCGACCGGCTTATGCCGCCGAATTTACGGAGAGGACCGTTACCGATTTGTCGCACTCCTTCCAACCCGAATTGTGATTAAATCCGTGAAGGATGATGGGGGGCGAGATGGAAGACATACCCTGGTATGCCGAAGCCTCGTTGCGCGCGCCGGGACGTGTCTTCTGCGCGGGAAGCCTGGCGCAGTGCGTCCGCAAATGGCAACGGCTTCCGGAAATCGACCAGAGCTCGGCCTATATAAATCTGGCGCAGAAATTCGGCGGCCGCACGACCCTGAACCATGAGGATGTGGTCGCGCTGGCGCGCCGCCAGGACTTGCACAAAATCTGAATCTTGCCGGGTTTACCAAAGGCGCTGTTTCCCTGTGCGGCCGGCACCGCGAAGAGATTAAATCGTATCTTTGCAAGCGGCCGCTCGCTGCCGCCCCTTAAAAGGAAGGGACGTATGGCAAAGATACCGCAATGGCGCACCGCTTTTCTGCTTTTGGCCTTTGTGGCGATCGCAGATCCCGCCTTGGCTGCCCCCACACCCAAGCCCGAACCCGCCCCGCATGCCGGCCCCTCGCCAAATGCCGGGGTCACGCCAACGCCGCGCCAATGTTCTTTGACTTGCC
>JAFKFF010000327.1:0-6530 GCA_017307315.1 Alphaproteobacteria bacterium | reverse complement strand
GCCCCGAGCCGCCCAAGGCCGGGTCGGGCGCGGCCCCTCGGCCGGCAGCCGCCGCAAAGCAATCCCCCCAAAAAACGGCCCGGAAAGCGCCTTCGGCGCCGCGGCGGACGGCCCGGCGCCCTGCCCGCGCCTATGCCGGGATTCCTCTTCCGCCCCGGTCATGGAAGGACCACGGCCGTGACGCGCATGACGCCTATCGCGAGCGGCGGACGGCGTCGGAAAACCTGTCTTCCGGCTTCCCCGCTTTCGGGGAAGAGCGGTGCGGCGAAGCATGCGTCTATCGCGAATGGCTTGAGCGCTATCGCGCCTGGTACGACCGCTATGGTCCCCAATACGGCGCTTCCCAAGCCGGTGCCTGGCCGCCGGATCAAGGACCGGCCCATGCGGGCGCGCCTCCGCCTCATGCGCCACTGTGGCAGGACCGCGAACGACTCGAAAGCGAGCGGGCGCGCCTCGATCCCTGGCGTGGCTATAATGCCCGCGACGGGCTGGGCAACGGATACTGACCTAAGGAAAGCACGCCCGGTCAAAATCGCTGGCGGCGTTCCTTCATGGCGGGCGCATGGCGCCCATTCGACCGGTGCCATTGAATATCGGTCGCGCCTGCCCCCTACAATGCGCGGTGGCCACGAACAGGGGAAACAGATGAGTCATGCCGGAACATGTTTCTGCGGAGCCGTCGAACTGGAAGTGACCGGCCAACCGGAAGCGATGGGTTATTGCCATTGCCGCTCTTGCCGGTCCTGGTCCGGCGGACCGGTAAATGCCTTCAGCCTCTGGAAGCCGGAAGCGGTCAAGATCGTCAAGGGCGCCGAACACGTCGCGACGTTTCAAAAGACCCCGCTCAGCCAGCGACAATATTGCGCCAAATGCGGTGGGCACCTGATGACCAACCATCCGCCGCTGGGACTGGTCGATGTGTTCAGTGCGACCATCCCGACTTTGGAGTTCGCGCCGGGTGTGCATGTCAATTACGGCGAGACCGTGCTGCGCATCCGCGACGGCCTTCCCAAGCTGAAGGATTTCCCCGCCGAATTCGGCGGATCCGGCGAGATGATGCCGGAATAAAAAAAAGCCCGGCGCAAGCCGGGCTTTTCTTCTTTACGCGACGCGCCTCAGTTCGGCTTGCCCGCGGGTTTGCTGTCCAGCTTGTTGGTGCCGGGCCGGCAATGGCCGTCGATATAGGCGCCCGATTCGATCTTGATGTCCTGATGGATCACATCGCCTGCCATGTGCGCGGTGCTGGTGAGAACGACCTTCTTGGCTTCGATCTTGCCTTCGATCGTGCCCGACAATTCGACCGACTGGCCGTAGACCGAACCCTTCACCTTGGCGCCGTTACCGACAGTGACAGAGACGCCATGGATATCGCCTTCGACTTCGCCATCGATGCGGATGTCCTCGGTGCTTTCCAGTTGGCCGGTGATCTTCAGCGCCTTGCTGATGACCGAAGGTCCTGCATTGCCGCTGCGCACGGGCGCCGGCTCGGGAGCCGGCTGGACGACGGGCTGAAGCGGCGGCTGAACAGGCTTGGGCGCGGCCGCGACCGATGCGGAGGCATCGCCCGGCTTCTCGCCCACGGCAGTGCCTGCCCCGGTATCCTTCTCATTGCGATTGAACATGCTCATTGCCTGACCTCCGGGAGTTGTTCGAGCGTTTCAAAATAACTGGGCGGGCGCCAGGGCATGCGCGCGTCTATCCGCGCGCCCTTGGCCACCGAAATGGTGTTGTGGAAGATCCGGCCACTGACTTCGGCGGCGCTTTCCAGGGTGACGTTGAGGGCGAAGATTCGGCCGGTCATGCGGCCTTCGATATGCACATCGCGGGCGACGACATCGCCGTCGAGCGAACCGCCGGCTTCCACCACCAGCCGATCGGCGGTCACCATGCCCGAGACCGTGCCGTAGATGTGAATAGCGCCCTCGCAATCCAGATCGCCCTTCACCGTCAAGGTGCTGGACAGGCGGGAAGCGGACAAGCTCGGGCTTCCCTCCACGCGGGGCGGTTTAAGTAGCAGCCGGGCCTGTGCGACGGACATCGCGGTTCCAATCCGGTTCCATTCCAGAGCCCCCGCTCTTCGGGCCGGATATTGGCGGCATATGATGCGGGCCGCAAGCCGCGCGGCGCGGCTTTTCGGAAGGGCGCATCACCATTTACGAGTTATGAATCTGGTGGGCGGTGACGGGCTCGAACCGCCGACCCTAACGGTGTAAACGACATGCCCTACCAACTGAGCTAACCGCCCAAAACACGTTTTGCGGAAAAACATTCGGTGCTTTTCCGCAAAGCCGCGTGACGAAGTAAGAAGACGGGCAAACCGCGACCACCGCGATCGCGGCCTCTGCGCGCCTCATAACATATCACCGCCCCGTCGACAGCCTCTTCGGCGCTTTTCGGCAGAAAGCCGCCACGCACCGCCAGACAATCGCCAAAGATGCGCGAAAGCGGAGCGTCATATCCGCAGGCATGAGGGCGGACCGGCACGACAGGCCGTCCGCGTCTCGTTTTTCGCGGATTCATGGCCCGCGGCGGGCCGCGCAAGGACCTAGTTCAGGGAATCCTTCAATTGCTTGCCGGCCCGGAAGCGGGGCTGGCGCGACGGCTTGATGGTGATCTCTTCGCCGGTCTGGGGATTGCGGCCCTTGCCGCCCGCCCGGGTTGCCACCACGAACACCCCAAAGCCGGTGAGGCGCACCTCTTCGCCCTCCTTGAGCGAGGCCGCGATCAGATCGAAGACGCCATCCACGGCCTTGGCCGCGTCATTCTTCGGCAGGCCCGTATGATCGGCCAGCTTCTGGATGAGATCGTTCTTGTTCACGAGGGGCTCCTTTTCGCGCGATTCGTCTCGCCGCCTCGGAGTCTAGGGGCGGGCGGGAAGGCTTGCCAAGGCGAAAAGTCGCGGAATCGGGGGCTTTTTGGCCGTTTTTGGCGGATTTCGGGGTTCCAATCGCCGCCAGACCGATGTGATCCGTGCCAAAATGACCGCCCCGCCGGGACCAATTCCCAAGAAAAAGGGCCCGGATATCTCCGGGCCCTTTTACCTCAGTGGGTGATCAGAGGGTCGGGATCGCCCTCTTCCAGGGCAACCCGGGGCACCACCTCGGCCTCCGGTTCGCTCCAGTCGATGGCTTCCGGCTCGCGCACCAGGGCGATCTTCAACACTTCGCCCATGCTGGCGACCGGCACGATCTTGAGGCCCGTTTTCACATTGTCGGGCACCTCGGCCAAGTCCTTCTCATTCTCCTTGGGAATGATCACGGTGGTGATCCCGGCGCGGAGCGCGGCGAGAAGTTTCTCCTTCAATCCGCCGATGGGAAGTGCCCGGCCACGCAAGGTGACTTCGCCCGTCATCGCCACGTCGCGGCGAATGGGGATGCCGGTCAAGACCGAAACGATCGACGTCGCCATCGCCAGGCCCGCGGACGGACCGTCCTTGGGCGTGGCGCCTTCGGGCACATGGACATGGATGTCCACCTTGTCGAAGGTCGGCGGCTTGATGCCGAAGGTGGTCGCCTTCGAGCGGACATAGGACCTGGCCGCGTCGATCGATTCCTTCATCACATCGCCCAGCTTGCCGGTGGCCTGGAAGCGGCCCTTGCCGGGCAGCATCACCGCCTCGATGGTCAAGGTCTCGCCGCCAACCTCGGTCCAGGCCAGACCGGTGACGACACCGACCTGATCCTCGCCTTCCACCTCGCCATAGCGGTATTTGCGAACGCCCGCATAGGTCTCGAGATTTTCCGGCGTCACTTCGACCGCCTTGGCCTTGGACGACATGATCTCCTTCACCGCCTTGCGCGCCAGGTTGGCGATCTCGCGCTCGAGATTGCGCACGCCGGCCTCGCGGCTGTGATAGCGGATCAGGTCGCGCAGACCCGCATCAGTGATCTTCCACTCATCGTCCTTCAGGCCATGCGCCGCCATTTCCTTGGGGATGAGGTGGCGCTTGGCGATCTCGACTTTCTCATCCTCGGTGTAGCCGGGGATGCGGATAATCTCCATGCGGTCCATCAAAGGCTGCGGCATGCGCAGAGAGTTGGCCGTGGTGACGAACATCACGTCGGAAAGATCGAAATCGACTTCCAGATAATGGTCGTTGAAGGACGAGTTCTGTTCGGGGTCCAGGACTTCCAGCAGCGCCGACGAAGGGTCGCCGCGATAATCCGCGCCCAGCTTGTCGATCTCGTCGAGCAGGAACAGCGGATTGGCGGTCTTGGCCTTCTTCATCGACTGGATGATCTTGCCGGGCATCGAGCCGATATAGGTGCGGCGGTGACCGCGGATCTCGGCCTCGTCGCGCATGCCGCCCAAGGACATGCGCACGAATTCACGGCCCGTCGCCTTGGCGATGGACTTGTCGAGCGAGGTCTTGCCCACGCCCGGCGGTCCCACCAGGCACAGGATCGGCCCCTTGATCTTGCCCACGCGGCTCTGCACCGCCAGGTACTCCAGGATGCGCTCCTTCACCTTGTCGAGGCCGTAATGATCGGCGTCGAGCACAGCCTCGGCGGCGGCGATATCCTTCTTGACCTTGGACTTCTTGCCCCAGGGCAAGGACAGCAGCCAATCCAGATAATTGCGCACGACGGTGGCTTCCGCGCTCATCGGCGACATGGAGCGAAGCTTCTTCACTTCGGCCATCGCCTTTTCGCGCGCTTCCTTGGAGAGCTTGGTCTTGCGGATGCGCTCTTCCAGTTCATTCATCTCGTCGCGGCCCTCTTCGCCTTCGCCGAGTTCCTTCTGGATCGCCTTCAATTGCTCGTTGAGGTAATATTCGCGCTGGGTCTTCTCCATCTGGCGCTTCACGCGCGAGCGGATCTTGCGCTCGACCTGCAGCACGCCGATCTCGGCTTCGATCAGGGAAAGAACCTTCTCCAGGCGCTCGGTGGTCGACAATGTCTCCAGCAAGGCCTGACGGTCGGAAATCTTGACCGACAGATGTGCCGCCACGGTGTCGGCGAGGCGCGCCGGATCCTCGATGGCGGCGACCGCCGCCAGGGTTTCGGACGGGATCTTCTTGTTGAGCTTGATATACTGCTCGAAATTGGTCTTGACGGTCCGCAGCAAAGCCTCGCTCTCGCGCGCGGGCGGGGCCTCGTCGGGAATTTTCTCGATCGTCGCCTGAAAGAAGTCGCTGCGGCCGGTGAAGCCGGTGACACGGGCGCGGCCCTTGCCTTCGACCAGGACGCGGACCGTCTGGTCGGGCAGCTTCAGAAGCTGCAGCACGGTGGCGAGCGTGCCGACATTGTGCAATCCGTCAGGCGCCGGATCGTCTTCCGCCGCGACCTTCTGGGTCAGAAGCAGAATCTGCTTCTCGTCATTCATCACCTCTTCGAGCGCGCGCACGGACTTCTCGCGCCCCACGAAGAGCGGCACGATCATGTGGGGAAAGACCACGATATCGCGCAACGGCAGAACCGGCGCGATATTCGCGCCCGCTTCCGCGGGGGTGTTTTCGTCGTTCTTCTTCACGGCGTCGTCCGCCATTTCCTACTCCTGCCGGCCAGCCCGCCGGCTTGAAAAGGACCGCCCGATCCCGGCACGGTCCATCATGAAAGAGCCGCCCAACTCCCCTCAAGGCCGACTCCGGATGCCTTAAAGTGGGCCCCTTGGCGGCGGGATTCAAGGCGACGCAATGGCATAGCCGGCGAAGTTCCGCCGGCCAGGGAACAGCCAACAACAGATGTTATCGACCGCTATCCGGAAAGATGCTTAAGACGCGGTCTGCTCGCGGGGCTGGCCCTTGTCCGAGTAGGTGTAGAGAGGCCTGGCTTTGCCATCGACCACATCGGCCGTGATCACCACTTCCTGGACGCCGTTCAGGGTCGGCAACTCGAACATGGTCTCGAGCAGAATGCCTTCCAGGATCGAGCGCAGGCCACGGGCGCCGGTCTTGCGCTGGATGGCCTTGCGCGAGATGGAATGCAGCGCCTCTTCCTGAAAGCGCAGCTTGACCCCTTCCATTTCGAACATGCGCATATATTGCTTGGCCAGCGCGTTCTTGGGCCGAGTGAGGATTTCGATCAGCGCCTGTTCCGAGAGATCGCCCAAGGTGGCGAGCACCGGCAAGCGGCCGATGAATTCGGGGATCAGGCCGAATTTCAGCAGATCTTCCGGTTCGATATCGCGCAGAATTTCGCCCGTATTGCGCTCGTCCGGCCCCTTCACATTGGCGCCGAAGCCCATCGAGGTTCCGGAGGTGCGCGCCGAGATGATCTTGTCCAGGCCGGCAAAAGCGCCGCCGCAGATGAAAAGGATGTTGGTGGTGTCCACCTGCAGGAATTCCTGCTGGGGATGCTTGCGCCCGCCCTGGGGCGGCACGGAAGCGACCGTGCCTTCCATGATCTTGAGCAGGGCCTGCTGCACGCCCTCGCCCGACACGTCGCGGGTGATGGAGGGGTTGTCGGACTTGCGCGAGATCTTGTCGACCTCGTCGATATAGACGATGCCGCGCTGGGCGCGCTCGACATTGTAATCGGCGGCCTGCAGCAGCTTCAGGATGATGTTCTCGACGTCCTCGCCCACATAAC
>JAFKFF010000326.1:6632-10118 GCA_017307315.1 Alphaproteobacteria bacterium | reverse complement strand
CATGGCGAAGCCATCGGCGGGGGGAGATGTCCGCTAGCGGGCTTGCCCGCGTGGCGGACAGAGGGGGGCAAATGCAAAAGAACCTCCCGGCAGCTTTGAACCATGCGCGCGAAATCCGGGTCCGCTTCCGACAGCGCGGCGACGCGGCGGCAGGCCTGCAGCACCGTGGTGTGGTCGCGGGCGAATTGCCGCGCGATGCCGGGAAGGGACAGCCCCGTCATCTCGCGCGCCAGGGCCATGGCGATCTGGCGCGGGCGGGCGACGCGGCGCTCCCGGTTCAGGCTCAGAAGCGCCTCGCGCGGCAGGCCGAAGCGCGCCGCCACCGTGCGCTGAATGTCGCCGATGCCGGGGTTCATAGGGCATAGACGCTGGTATCGGCATCGCGCGCCGGCTCGATGGTCACGCGCACGCCGCGCAGGCCTGCGCCCCAGCCGGCGCGCACCTCGCGCAAGGTGCCGCGATGGTCGCTATCGATCAGGGCATGGCGCACGCACAAATCCACCACCGGCCGGATCAGGTGATCGAGGTCGCGGCGCCCCGCCCGCTCTTCGTAAGTCAGGGTCAGGCGCACCGGGCCGGGCACGCGCCCCGGACGCAGCGCGGCCAGCACGCCCGCCGAACGCGCGGTCCAGTCGGCCAGCGCCTCGCCCCCCGAAACGGGTGGAAATTCCAGTTCCAGCCGTATCGCGTCGCGCGGTTTCAAGGACCGTTTCTCGACCGGCACATCCAGATTGAAGCGCATTGTTCAAGCCTTTCCGTCAGTTGCGTTTGGATGCGGCGGCGATGGCCGCGATCAGAAGAATGACAATCAGCCCCAGCACCGATTGCCCGGTTCCGATGTCGGGACATGCGGTCATGCGCGCGCCGTCTTCGCTCGCGCGCCATGCAAACAATTTGAATCAAGCGCGGGCCAAACACTCCACAAGCGCGCGGCGGGAGCTGTTGCACAATTACAATTCTGGAGTTGTAGAACCGGAACCCGGAGCGCAAAGTCCCGCCCGAATTTCGCATCAGGGGCGTGATGCATGGAGCCGGGCTCACTCGTCGTCATCGTGCTGGCGTTGTTGCGTGTGTTGCCGGTGGTGCTGGGACCCAAGACCTGCCGCAAGGTGGGCGTGGGGGCGATGCTGCTGGAACTGAAGGCGCAGATACCCGACAACGGCATCGGCCCGGTGATCGCCGAGCGGCGCGGCGCCGTCACCTTCCTGGAAGAGAATTGCCGGCAATGCGGCCGCTGCCGGCTGGGGCGGGACGCCTGATTGCGCGAACTTCTGTTCGTGCTGATCGCGACCCGGCCCGAATTCGAAAGCGCCAAGAAATGCCGCAAGAGCCTGGTCGGGCCGATGCGCCGGTTCCTCAACCGCCATGACGGCAAGGAATTGTCGGCCGATGCGGGGCTGCCCGCCCATGCCCGCGCGCTGATCGGCGAAAGGCTGGCGGCGGGCGAGGCGCTGGCCGGCTTCTGCGCCCGCTGCGGCCGCTGCCCGGACGACAAGATCCTGAAATGATGCATCGGCCCTCCCCTTGCCTCCACCCCTTCAGGGGCGGCGGCGTCGGGAAGAATTACAACATTCCTTGTGATTGTTGACAACCAATATTGTATATGATATCCACAACTAATGTTGTAGGGTGCGCGTATGAGTAATCTGGCACAGCGACTTTCCGAAGCGATGGAACGGGCCGGGATGACCCAGGCCGCGGTGGGGCGCGAAGCGTCCAAATATGGCGATCCGGTCTCGCAGCAGGTGGTTCAGCATCTGACGAGCGGGCGCAACACCACCTCCAAGCATCTTCTCGCCATCGCGCGGGCGCTGAACGTGGATATCGAATGGCTGATCGGCGGCAAGAAGCTTTCCGCCGAAGCGGGCAGCGTGAGCGCCAGGGGCGGCGCGCTGAAATCCTCGCGCAAGCCGGGGGCCGAAACCCCGCGCATGCAGGTGGCGGAGGCGCAGCGCGTGCCGGTCCTGGGCATGGCCGAATGCGGCCCCGACGGCTGGTCCTTGTGGAACGGCGATGTGATCGACACCATTCCCCGCCCGTCGAACCTGATGGGCGCGCCGAAGGCCTATGCCGTCTATATCGTCGGCGACAGCATGGAGCCGCGCTATTACGCGGGCGAGATCGCCCATGTGCATCCGGGCAAGCCCGTCACCATCGGCGCCTTCGTGCTGGTGCAGATCCGGCCCGATCACGACGGCGAAACCCCCAAGGCGGTGGTGAAGCGGCTGGTCAAGCGCTCGGCCACCAAGCTGACGCTTGAGCAATACAACCCGCCCAAGAAATTCGAGCTCAAGGCCGACGAGATCGTTTCCATCCACCGCGTGGTCGGCAGCGGAGAGTTTTAAGCCCCTTCCCTTCCAGAATTTCGAACGTGTCTTTATTCATTCAGGATCGCCATGCGCATTAAGGCGCCGCTGCTTGTTCTTGCGTTTCTAGCGATGCCGGGCGCGGCCTTCGGGCAGGCGGCACCGGCCACCGACCAGCCGCCGTCCTGCCGCGCCGGACAGGATTTTTCCCGGGAAACCGAAGCCTTCATCGCCCAGGAAATCAACGCGGCCCGGGCCGAAGCAATGCCGGGCGCGCCCGCGCTGCGATTCGACGAGCAGCTCACCCGCATCGCGGAGCGGCGCGCCTGCGAACTGGCGGGCACGGGCAAGGCGCTGTCGCATCTGGACGACAAGGGCCATCTGGAAGCCGCCGACATCGTCTTCAGCGTGTTTTCGCCTTACGGGCTGGTGGGCGAGAATCTGATGCGGCTGCGCGTGCCGGGAGACGCCGTCATTTGGAACGCCGAGGATGTCGCCAGGACCGCCGCGAAGCTCTGGCTGAACAGCCCCGCGCACCGGCGCCACATCCTGAACCCGCGTTACGACCAGAGCGGCATCGGCGTCGCCTTGGTGGGCGGCGAGGTGGTGGCGGCGCAGGTGTTTCACGGCCCGCCGCGGCGCACCGCGCAGGCCGCTGCAAAGGCCAAGGGGCGCTGAGGCGCCTGACGGCGGCGCGCGATCGCCCGGCCGGGCGTTCCTGGCATGGCAGCCGGCGCGCCTATAGTCTCGAAGCGCCTGGAGAGCCTTGGAAAAAGAAGGATTGCCGATGGGCTTCACGCCAATGGCCGTGACGATCCGGACGCGGCGCTTGATCCTCAGCCCATGGGAGGACGGCGATATCGAAAGCTATCGCGCGCTGATCGCCGAACGGGGCGACGGCGTGCCGTCGGACGAAACGGTGCGCGAAAAGATGGCGGCGCAGGACGCGCAGATGGCGAAGGCCGGAATCCGGTTGCTGGCGATGCGGCGGCGGAACGATGACGGCTTCGTGGGCTATTGCGGCCTGACCATCGGCCGCGCCAGCGCGGAGGAGCCCGAGATCGCCTATGAATTGCCGCGGCGCGCATGGGGCCAGGGCCTGGCCACCGAAGCGGCGATGGCAATCGTCGAAGCGGCGCGCGCGACCGGGCGGCGGCGCCTGTGGGCCACCATCGGCGAC
>JAFKFF010000326.1:0-6542 GCA_017307315.1 Alphaproteobacteria bacterium | reverse complement strand
GGCCGGTCGTTGCGCGTTGCCGAAAAGATCGGCTTTCACCGCCACCACCTCACCCGCGAGGATCGCGGCGAAGTGATCTGGATGACCCGCGCGCTGGCGCCGCCCTGACCCGCGCGCTGGCGCCGCCCTGACCCTTCGCGCCAGGTGCCCCGGTTGACGCCGCCGGGCGGCCATGCATAGATTAGAATAATTCTAATCTAACATGCGGGAGGATTTCATGAACAAGGCCGACGACACGCCCCAAGGCCAATGCCCCTTCTCGGGCAAGCCGGGCCGGCGCAACCGCGACTGGTGGCCGGACGCGCTCGACATCTCCGGCCTTCACCACAATTCCGCCCTGTCGGACCCGATGGGCAAGGATTTCGATTATGCCGAAGCCTTCAAAAGCCTCGACCTGAATGCCGTCGTCAAAGACCTGCACGCCTTGATGACGGATTCGCAGCCCTGGTGGCCCGCCGATTTCGGCCATTATGGCGGGCTGATGATCCGCATGGCCTGGCACAGCGCGGGCACTTATCGCATCGCGGACGGACGCGGCGGCGCGGGTCAGGGCCAGCAGCGCTTCGCGCCGCTCAATTCCTGGCCCGACAACGCCAATCTGGACAAGGCGCGCCGCCTGCTGTGGCCGGTCAAGCAGAAATACGGCCGCAAGATTTCCTGGGCCGACCTGATGGTGCTGGCCGGCAATGTCGCGCTGGAATCGATGGGCTTCAGAACCTTCGGCTTCGCGGGCGGGCGCGCCGATGTGTGGGAGCCGGAAGAACTCTATTGGGGCCCCGAAGGCACCTGGCTGGGCGACGAACGCTATAGCGGCGAGCGCCAACTGTCCGAACCCCTGGGCGCGGTGCAGATGGGGCTGATCTATGTCAATCCCGAAGGGCCGAACGGCAATCCCGATCCGGTGGCGGCCGCCAAGGACATCCGCGAAACCTTCCGCCGCATGGCGATGGACGACGAAGAGACCGTGGCGCTGATCGCGGGCGGCCACAGCTTCGGCAAGACCCATGGCGCGGGCGATCCCTCGCTGGTGGGACCGGCGCCGGAAAGCGGCGCGCTCCAGGATCAGGGTCTGGGCTGGAAAAGCAAACACGGTGCCGGCATCGGCGCCGACGCCATCACCGGCGGCCCCGAAGTCACCTGGACCCAGACGCCGACGAAGTGGAGCAATCTCTTTTTCGAGAATCTCTTCAAATATGAATGGGAGCTGGAAAAGAGCCCGGCGGGCGCCAAACAGTGGCGCGCCAAGAATGCCCGGGCCGACATTCCCGATGCCTTCGACGCATCCAAAAAGCATGTGCCCACCATGCTGACCACCGACCTGTCGCTGCGCTTCGATCCGGCGTATGAGAAGATTTCGCGCCGCTTCCTGGAACATCCCGACCAGTTCGCCGATGCCTTCGCGCGCGCCTGGTTCAAGCTCACCCATCGCGACATGGGCCCGCGCGCGCGTTACCTGGGCGCGCTGGTGCCGAAGGAGACGCTGATCTGGCAGGACCCGGTTCCAGCGGTCGATCATCCCCTGATCGGCGAAAAGGAGATCGCGGAACTGAAAGCGAAAATCCTGGGCGCCGGCCTATCGGTGGCCGACCTGGTCTTCACCGCCTGGGCTTCGGCTTCCACCTTCCGCGGCTCCGACAAGCGCGGGGGCGCCAATGGCGCGCGCATCCGCCTCGCGCCGCAAAAGAATTGGGCGGCGAATGAACCGGCACGCATCAAGCCGGTGCTGGAAAAGCTGGAAGCGGTGCAGCGCGCTTTTCATGCGGGCGGCAAGCGCGTCTCGCTGGCCGACCTGATCGTCCTGGGCGGCAACGCGGCGGTGGAAAAAGCCGCCGGTGACGCGGGCGTCGATCTGAAGCTTCCCTTCGCGCCGGGGCGCACCGACGCCGGCGCCGATCAGACCGATGCGGAGTCCTTCGCGCCGCTGGAGCCGCGCGCCGACGGCTTCCGCAACTATGCCGGCAAAGGCCCGCAATTCTTCAAGCCTGAAGAAGCGCTGGTGGACCGCGCCCAGCTTCTCACTTTGAGCGCACCGGAAATGACGGTGCTGCTGGGAGGCCTGCGCGTGCTGGGCGCCAACACCGGCGGCTCCGGCCATGGCGTCTTCACGCAAAAGCCCGGCGCCCTGACCAACGACTTCTTCGTCAACCTCCTGGACATGGCGACGGAGTGGCAGCCGGAGAAGGACGGCGTCTTCGAAGGCCGCGACCGCAAGACCGGCCAGCCCAGATGGACGGCGACACGCGTCGACCTGATCTTCGGCTCGCACGCCCAGCTGCGCGCCATCGCGGAAGTCTATGCCGCGTCCGACGCGAAGGAGAAATTCGCGAAGGATTTCGCGGTGGCCTGGACCAAGGTGATGAACGCCGACCGCTTCGACCTGAAATAGGCGTGGCCGTCACGAAAGCAAAAACCACGCGGATCGCGCCGCGTGGTTTTTCTGTTTCAGACCTTGTGCAGCTCCGGGCGGTTCGCCAGCTCGGTGATTTCCGCCGGGCTCAACACCGGCAGGCCGTAGACGAAATTGCCCGTGCGCCCGCCCAGCCGGATCTGCGTGCGGCCCCGATGCTCTTCGTTGAGCCGCATCCATCTTCGCACGCATTGCGCCAGCGAGCCGGCGGCAAAGACATGGGTTTCATCGGCGAGAGAGGCTTCGGCGTACCAGTTCATGTTTGTCATGGGCGGCACGCTAGCAACGTCGAACCGTCATCGCATCTTTAAATTTCCGTCAATTTGCGCGCGTGACATCGTGCGCACACCTGTTGTCGCGACGCCCGTAAATGCACAACACAACACGGCGGAACTTTTCGTTCGCGCGGGCGAAAGCGGCGCGCCCGCACCGGCCGCGAGGGAACCCTGCCCTACTTTTGCCATCCTTCGGCGGGCGCGGCGTTCAGATAGGCGGTCTCTTCCGGCGTCGAGTCGCGCTTCAGGACCTTGTTGCGGTGGGGAAAGCGGCCGAAGCGGTCGATCACCTGCTTGTGCGCCTGGGCGAAATCCACCACGCCGGGCACGCCGATGCGCGCGAAGAGCTCGATGCTCTTTTGCTGCAACGCGCGGTCTTCGGCATGCATGAAGGGCATGTAGAGGAATTGCAGCTCGCGCGGATGCAAGCTGAGGTCGAGGTTGCGCGCGATGGCGTCTTCGGCGAGCGCCAGCGCCAGGGGATCGGTGGCGAAGGCTTCCGGCGAGCGGCGGAACATGTTGCGCGAGAATTGGTCGAACACGATCACGGCGGCGACATGGCCGCGGCCGTCCAGATCGGCGGGATCGGGCGGGCTCGCCTTCAGATCCTGGCGCAGATCGCCGAAGCGGTCCCAGATGATGTCGTCCAGTTCGCTGGCGCCCGAAAACCAGGCGGCGGGCTCCAGCTCCTCGAACCAGAAATGCAGAACCTCTTCCACCCAGCTTGCATGCTTTTCATCGCTCATGCGGCCATGTGAAAGGCAAGTCCGCCCGCCCGTCAACCGGCCGCGGCACCGGGACGGAGTCCCTGCGGATGGCGGCTCCCCGGCGGCGGCGCCACCGCCGGCCCGACCCTCGCCACCTCTCCGCCCCAATTTCGCCCACCGGCCCGTGAACTGTGGCGCGGCATTTTTTGCAGCGGATTTCCATGGACAAGATTTCTGCGGAGCAGATGGGCGAAGCCGTCATCAAATTGATGCGATTGGCGCAGACGGCGCTGGATGCGGGCCGCATCGCGGATGCCAGCCGCCTGCTCAGGCTGGCCGCGGCGGCGTCCGAAAATCACGCCCTGATACAGAAGATCCGGGATTCTTCCGACGCTACCTTGGCCGGCATGGCGGCAGACGAAGGTCTTCCGAAGGACAAGTGACGCGAAGCGGTCAGGCCCGGCCGACGCGCCCGCGTTCCTCGGCGCCGTCGGCGACAAACCCGGCCTCCTGCTCCGCCGCCAGCAGCAGCGCCCGGAGATTTCCGAAATAGGGCGCGCCCGCGCAGCGGCGCAGCGATGCCAGCATGTCTTTCATATAGAGCGCGAGTTCGCGTCCCGACGCGGGAATTTCCGCGCCGTCCTTGGCGGCCATGGGATCGCTCGTGATCATGAAATCCATGCGCGAAATTGGAATCGTTTCGCACCATTCCTGTCAATACGAAAATCCCGTGCGGCGCTCTCCCGCGTACGAAAGTCGACAAAAGATTACACGAGGCGGCGCTCACGGCATGCGCGGCGGGGCGGGCGTATAGGCGCCGCAGACTTCGCCCAGCGCCAATGTCACCGCCAGGTCGGGCGTATAGGGCTGGGTCTCGGGATGGCGGTCCATATAGGCATCGACTTCGCCCAAGAGCGACAGGTCGGTGCGCCCGGCCAGGCACTCGGCATAGGCCAAACGCAGCGGCCCGCTCGACTGGTTGAGCAGGTAGGAGGCGATCCCCGCCACGAAGCCCTGGCGGAATTCACTGGTCTGGATCGCGCGCCAGGCGCCGGCATTCTCCGCCGCCCGTGCGGTACTCGCCGCGCACAGTCCCGCCACGGCCAGGGCCGCGATCCGTATCGTCCGCATCCGTATTCCCTCTCGCGCCCGACAATAGGCGCAAGCGCGCGGCGACGGAAAGCCCGCATCAGGCGCGGGCGGCGTCCGCCTCGGCGAAATGCGCCATCTGGTCGGCATGCGCCTTCTGGAAGGCGGGCCTGGCGGTGGCGCGCGCCACATAGGCGCGGCTTTCCGGAAAATCCTTCAAGCCCTCGAAACGATCCACCAGGCGCAGCGCGTCGGCCATCACGATGTCGGCGACGGTGAAGGGCCCGGCCAGCCACGCATTTTTCGCCAGCACCTTTTCCAGATGCGGCAGGCGCGAAACTTTCAGGAAGCTGTCGAACTGCCGGAAGATGGGATTGTCGCTCGGCTGCCCCGAGAACATGCAGAGCGACCAGGGCAGGCTCGCCATCTCCAGCGAATTGAGCGCGGCGAACAGCCATTCCTTGGTGTCGCTCGCGCCCCGCTTGTCGGTGGGCATCAGCTTGTCGCTCTTCTCGCCCAGATGCAGCAGGATCGCCCCGCTTTCGAAGATCGAAAGCCCATTGTCGGTCAGCCAGGGCACCTGGCCGAAGGGCTGGCGCGCGAAATGTTCCGGCTTGCGGTCCTCGAAGGGCGTGGTTTCGATCCTGTAGGGCAGCCCCGCCTCCTCCAGCGCCCAGCGCACCCGGATGTCGCGCACGAAGCCGCGCGGCGGCACGGGAACCCAATCGAAGGTGGTGAGAACCAGGCCGGACATGCCGCATCTCCATTTTGTTGATATCAACCTATAACCATCTTCGCGCCAGATGCAAAGGAGAACCACCCTGTCATTCCCGACCAAGCGCAGCGAGGGGAAGGGAATCCAGGTAGCAATAGCGGCCCGGTTTGGGAGATCTGGATCCCCTTCCCTCGCTCGATGCCGCGCATCTCACTCGCCGGGGATGACAAGTGGGGCATGTCCCGCCGCAAACAAAAACGGCCCGGACGCTTCCGCCCGGGCCGCTCTCTACTCACTTAATATACGCGATTACGCCAGCTTCTTGGTCGCCGCCGCGATCGAGTCCAGCGCCGCCGTCAAGGTCTTGCGCGAAGTGGCGATGTTCATGCGCATATGGTTCAGGCCGCCCAGCCCGTACGAGGTGCCGGTGTTGAGCTGCACGAAGGCGTTCTTGGCCAGCCAATGGGCCACGATATCGTCGGAGACGACCACATTGGGCTTGCCGGTGATGAAGTTGATCGGCTGCTTCTTCTTGTTTTCCGCCTCCGCCATCTGCCTGGCGCCGATCTTGTCGGCCAGCGCGGTGACATCCACCCAGGCCAGATAGGTACCTTGCGGCTTGTTGCCCACCTTGAGCAGAGGGATGTTCTTCTTGATATAGTCGTTGGCGAATTGCTGGTTGCCGTCGATATAGGCGACGCATTGCTGCATCCAGCTTTCGCCGCCGGCATAGGCTGCTTCCGACGACACGATGCCGAGGGTGGAGACTTCCGAGCGGTTCCAGAACTGCACCGCCTTGAAGGTCGCCGGGTCGGTGGCGAAATACCAGGCGCATTTCAGGCCCGCCAGCGAGAAGGTCTTGGATGCCGCCTTGAAGGTGATGGAATTGTCCACGACCTTCTTGTCGTCCAGGGTGGCGAAGGGCGTGTATTTGATGCCCTTGCCGACGAAGTCGCAATGAATCTCGTCCGACAGGACTTTGACTTTGTGCTTCAGGCAGATCTCGCCGTACCGCGTCAGTTCGGCCTTGCTCCAGACCCGGCCCACCGGATTGTGCGGATTGCACAGGATGGTGGTCTTGGTGTTGGGGTCCGACGCGCGCTTCTCCAGATCGGCCCAGTCGATCTCGTACTGCCCGTTGACGTATTTCATCGGGCTTTCGTTGGCCAGCAGCTTGGAGCCGTAAAGGTCGTAATAGAAGGCATTGTAGATCGGCGTCGCCATCAACACCTTCGATCCCGGCGGGGCGAAGGCGCGCAGGGCCGGCATGATGCCCGAATGCACGCCCGTGGTGACGCCCAGATTGGCCGGGGTGATGTTGGTGATGCCGTAATGCTTGCGGTTCCAGT
>JAFKFF010000325.1 GCA_017307315.1 Alphaproteobacteria bacterium | reverse complement strand
CGGCTTGCCGATGCGGTCTTCGGCGCGGCCCGGTGCCTCGCCGATGAAAAGAACCCGGCCTTCCGGCGTGCCGTCCCCAAACACGGTATTGGTGGCCGCGCGCTTCAAGGCGGAGCCCTCGAAAGCTTCCATGGCGCGGCGCAACGCCTCCAGGCTCCTGGCTGCTGCCGCGGCTGCCATCGCGTCGCCGATGGGATCGCTCCCTCCTTTGGGCGGTGGGGAAGCCGCCGCTACCGCCGGGCGGATGGCAAGCGGCGCAGGCGGAACCGGGGCCGGCGCCTTCGCATTCAGCCGGTTGACCGGCCCGTCCGCGATTGCTTCGTCGGCGCCCGCCTCGACCAGCCAGGCCAATGTTGCCAGTGCGTCCTTGTCCTGCATGTCTTCCTTTTAAAGGCTGGACGGCTCCGGCGACAGGCCGCTTCGGGCGGTGTTAAATGATCGCCGCAGAAATCCACCGATTCCGATGACCGATCAGCGCGAAAGCATGGAATATGACGTCGTCGTCGTGGGCGGCGGGCCGGCCGGCTTGTCCGCCGCGATCCGGCTGAAGCAGCTTTCGGCGGAGCGGGGCAGGGAGATCAGCGTTTGCGTGCTGGAGAAGGGCTCGGAAATCGGCGCTCATATCCTGTCCGGCGCCGTTTTGGACCCCCGCAGCTTGAATGTCCTCATTCCGGACTGGAAGGAAAAAGGGGCTCCCGTCGAGACCAGGGTGACCGACGATCGCTTTTATTTCTACACTCGCACCAGGGCATTTTGCTTTCCGCATTTCCTGCTTCCGCCGCTGATGCACAATCGCGGCAATTACATCGTCAGCCTGTCCAATCTCTGCCGCTGGCTGGGACAACAGGCCGAGGCGCTGGGCGTGGAGATCTATCCCGGCTTTCCCGCCCACGACCTCATTATCGAGAATGACGTTGTCAGGGGCGTGATCACGGGCGATCTGGGCGTGGCGAAGGACGGCCATCACAAGCCGGACTATCAGCCGGGCATGGCGCTTCGGGGCAAATACACCCTGTTCGCGGAAGGTGCCCGCGGTTCCTTGTCCAAGATTCTGGGGGAGCGCTTCGGACTGCATGAGGGCCGCGAGCCGCAGAAATTCGGCATCGGCCTGAAGGAATTGTGGGAATTGCCGAAGGAGACCCACCGGAAGGGCCTGGTGGCGCACGGCATGGGCTGGCCGCTCGCCAACGACACCGGCGGCGGTCTCTTCATGTATCACTGGGGCGAGAATTATTGCTCCATCGGTTTTGTGGTGCATCTCAACTACAAGAACCCCTGGATTGATCCCTTCCAGGAATTCCAGCGCGCCAAGACCCATCCCGCCATCCGGCGCATTCTCGAAGGGAGCAAACGCATCGGCTATGGCGCCCGCGCCATCACCGAAGGTGGTTTCCAGTCGGTGCCCAAACTGTCCTTTCCGGGCGGGGCGCTGATCGGCTGTGCCGCGGGCTTCGTCAATCTGCCGCGCATCAAGGGCAGCCACAATGCCATCGAAACCGGGATGATGGCGGCCGAGGCCGCGTTCGCCGCCATCGCGCAAGGCCGGGCGAACGATACGCTGGAGGCTTACGACAAAGCCTATGCGGCCAGCGCCGTCGCCCGGGACCTCAAGCTGGTCCGCAATGCCAAGCCGCTGTGGTCGAAACTGGGAACGCTCCTGGCGCTGCCTTTCATCGGGCTGGATTTGTGGACCAACCAGCTTCTGGGCTTCTCCTTTTTCGGAACCATGCGCCATGGCGGGCCGGACCATGCCGGCCTGAAAAAAGCGAAAGATTCACCGCCCATCGCCTATCCCAGGCCGGACGGAAAGCTGACATTCGACCGGCTTTCCAGCGTTTTTCTTTCCAGCACCAATCACGAGGAAGACCAGCCGGTGCATCTGGTGCTGCGCGATCCCGCAATTCCGATTAATGTCAATCTGCCGGAGTATGGGGAACCGGCTCAGCGCTATTGTCCCGCCGGGGTTTACGAAGTGATAGAGGAAGCCGGAGCACCGAGATTCCAGATCAATGCGCAGAACTGCGTTCATTGCAAAACCTGCGATATCAAGGATCCGGCGCAGAATATCACCTGGGTGACGCCGGAAGGCGGCGGCGGACCCAATTATTCCAACATGTGAGGCACGCTTGAAGATCTGCCCCCTTCCGCTTGTGATCGCTCCGCTGGCGGCCGCGATGCTGCTGACAGGCTGCAGCAGCATGCCCTCAATCGGCCGTTCCGCGACGGGCGGCGAGAGCCGGGAACAGAATGCCTTCGGGACCTATCTTTCGGCGCGCTTCGCGGCGGGGCAGCACGCCATGCCGGAAGCGGCGCGCTATTACAGCCGGAGCCTGAAGAACGACCCTGACAATCCCGATATTTTGCCGCTGACTTTTTTCTACACCGCCGCATCCGGCGATCTGGAAGGGGCGGGGAAATATGCGACCGCGATCGTCGCCAAATCCCCGGACGACCGCTCCGCGCGGCTCGCCTTGGCGGTGATCGCCTTCAAGCACAAGAATTATGCCGACGCGCGCAAGCACCTTTCCTTGTCCGCCAAGGGACCTTTTCAGACATTGGTGGTTTCCTTGTTCGACGGCTGGGCTGCCGCAGCCAGCGGCGACGCGGCCGGCGCGGCCGCCGACATGAAGGCCCTTGCCGCGCAAAGCGGCGCGGAATCGCTCGCCGCTTTTCACTCCGCCCTGATCGCCGATTATCTCGGGCAGGCGCAGGCGGATGCCGATTACCAGAAGGCTCTGGCCGCCAACCGCACCAGTCCGCGCGTGGTTCAGGCTTATGGGAACTATCTGGAGCGGGCGGGCCGGCGGGAGGATGCGCGCGCGCTTTATGAAAAGCATCAGGCCGAAAGCGCCTTGACGCCCGTGGTGCAGCAGGGCCTGGCGCGGATCGCGGCGAACAGGAAGCCCGATCCGTTCCTGCGCGGGCCCGAGGATGGTGTCGCCGAAAGCCTGTTCGGCATGGCCGCGTCCCTGAACGACCGCCAGGGCGCAGACGTCTCGATCCTCTATCTCAGGATGGCGCTCTATCTGCGCCCCGATCTGGCCTTGGCCGATCTGCTGCTGGCGAGCCGGTTCGAGAATTTGGGGCGCTACGAAGACGCGGTGGCGGTCTATCGCAAGATCGACAAAAGCTCGCCCTATTATCGCATGGCGGCGACGCAAGCGGCGGTCGATGAATCGCGCCTGGACCGCAAGAGCGCGGCGACCGAGCAGTTGCGGACGCTGGCGGCGGATTTTCCGGGCGAGGCGGAGAACTGGATCGCACTGGGAGACGCCTATCGCGGCGAGGAGAAATATGCGGCGGCGATCGATGCCTATGACCGCGCCGAGAAAGCGCTGGGCGCACCGGAGAAGCGCGATTGGCCGCTCTTCTATGCCCGCGCCATGGCCGAAAGCGCGGTGAAAAATTGGGAAAAAGCGGAAGCCGACATCAAGTTGGCGCTCAAATTGTCGCCGGAGCAGCCGGAATTGCTCAATTTCCTGGGTTATTCCTGGGTCGATCGCAACGAGAACATTCCCGAAGCGTTGACGATGCTGGAAAAGGCCCGCCAATTGAGACCCTATGACGGCTATATCGTGGACAGCGTCGGCTGGGCCTATTACCGGCTCGGGCGGTACGACGATGCCACGCGGACTCTGGAAGCGGCGGTGCTGTTGGTTCCGGGAGACCCGACCGTGAACAATCATCTGGGCGATGCGCTGTGGAAGGCCGGTCGCAGGCTGGAAGCGCGCTACCAATGGAACCATGCCCTGACCTTCAATGCCGAAGGCAGCGAAAAGGCCGAGATCGAGCAGAAGCTCAAGACGGGACTTGCGGGATAATGCGGCCGTCCGGCGTGCGCGCCGCGCTCCAGGCGCAGGCCAAGATCAATCTGTTTCTCCATGTCGGCGAGCGGCGGACGGACGGATTTCATCCGCTGCAGAGCCTGGCGGTCTTCACCGAGACTGCGGACGATCTGTCGGTCGAGGAGGCGGACGATCTTTCGCTGGTGTTGGACGGGCCGTTCGCGGACGGCTTGGCGGGCGAGGATGACAATCTGGTGCTCAAGGCCGCGCGTGCACTGGCCGCCCATGGCGGCCGGCCGGCCGGAGCCCGCCTGAGACTGACCAAGAACCTGCCGGTGGCTTCGGGCATCGGCGGCGGCAGCGCCGATGCGGCGGCGGCCTTGCGCGCCCTGGCCGGGCTATGGCGAATGGAGGCGGACGAAGATGCCCTGCGCGAGATTGCCGCCCAGCTGGGCTCCGACATCCCGGTCTGCGTTCTGAGCCGTCCCGCCTTCATGGCCGGGCGCGGCGAAATCCTCAGCCCCGTCGAAGCCTTGCCGCGCCTGCCACTGCTTCTGGTCAACCCCGGCGTGAAGATTCCGACCAGGGACGTTTTTGCCGCTTTGCAGGAGCGGCGCGGCGTGGAGATGGCGTTGCCGCGCGGCCGCTTCACCGACCTGGCCGATCTCTTGCGGTTCCTGGAAATCACCGCCAATGACCTGGAAGCCCCGGCGGTCGCCCAGGCGCCGGTCATCGGCGAAGTCCTCTCGGTCCTGAAGGCGCTGCCCGGCGCTTTGTTCGTGCGCATGTCGGGGTCGGGCGCGACCTGTTTTGCCCTGATGCCCGATGACGATGGCTGCGCGCGGGCGGCGGCGATGCTGCGGGTAAGGCAGCCCGGCTGGTGGGTGCAGGCGACGTCGGTGCCCGGTCGCAATATCGTGCAGGAAGGGCAGGGACGCGATATCGGCCCCACGCCCGAAGGCCTCTAAACGATCTTAGTAGGCGCGCTCGACGCAGAAGTCTGCGATATCCGATAAGGCGCTGCGAATTTCGCTTTCCGGCAGCACCCTCAGCGCCTCTTTGGCGATGTCGGCATAGGCGCGGGCCCGGCGCATGGTCTCCTGGATCGAGCCGGTCTGTTCCACCAGGGTGATGGCATGGTGCAAGTCCGCCTCGGTCTGGTTGCCGGTTTCGATCACCCGTTTCCAGAAGTTTCGCGCCGTCTCGTCGGCGCGCGCCACCGACAGGATGATCGGCAGGGTCATTTTGGCTTCGCGGAAATCGTCGCCCACCGATTTGCCCATCAGCGCCTGGCGGCCCGAGTAATCCAGCGCGTCATCGACCAGTTGAAAAGCGATGCCGAGATTTTCGCCATAGGTCCGCATCGCGTCGACGAAACGACGATCGCGGCCGGCGAGCACCGCGCCGCCTTCCGCGGCGGCGGAGAAGAGGGCGGCCGTCTTCGCCGACACCACTTTCATGTAGTGCGCTTCGGTCACCGCGAGATTGTTGGAGGAACCCAGCTGCATGACCTCGCCTTCGGCGATGACGGCGCTGGCGCCCGACAGGATATCCAGCACCGTGAGGTTGCCGGTCTCCACCATCAGCTGGAAGGCGCGCGAAAACAGATAGTCGCCCACCAGGACGCTGGGCTTGTTCCCCCACACCAGATTGGCGGAAACCTTGCCGCGCCGGAGCGCGCTTTCGTCCACGACATCGTCATGCAGGAGCGTCGCGGTATGGATGAATTCCACCGCCGCCGCCAGCCGGACATGGCCTTCGCCCTGATAGCCGCCGGCTTTCGCCGCGGCCAGGGTCAGAAGCGGACGCAGGCGCTTGCCGCCGGATTCGATCAGGTGCCGCGCCAGGTCGGGAATCAATTCGACGCTGGACGCCATGCCTTTGTGGATCAAGCGGTCGGCGGCTTTCATGTCGGGGCCGACCAGTGCGTTCAGCCGCTCCACCGGTGAAATCCCGGCGGGGCTTGACGCCACCTTGTCTTCCTTCAGCATTGCCGAAACCCACATCGCCCTTGGACGGGCCTTTTCGGGGCTGACAATAAGAACGTCCCGGAAGCAGGGTCAAGCAGCGGCGGAAGATGTCGCAGGATGTCGCGGCAGGCCCGCGTTTCGGTCTATACATCGCTCATGCGGGCGGTGCTGAAATCCAACAATCCGGTGGTCCTGAGCTATGCCAGCCACGTTCTCGAGGAAGCCGGGATCGAGGCGGTGATCTTCGATACCCATGCCAGCATCATGGACGGCAGCATGGCGATGGTGCCGCGCCGCTTGATGGTGGCGGACGAGGATTTTTCCCGCGCCGAAAAACTCCTGCGTGCAGCTGTTCCCGAAGCGATGCCGTGAGGGCGATTGCGTGGAAGCACCAGATAGATTTCTCAATGGACGCGTGATCGTCCGCCAGCCGGCGCAAGGCTTTCGCGGCGGATTGGAGGCGGTGATGCTGGCGGCCGCCGTGCCCGATGGCGCCACCGCGCTGGAATTGGGCGCGGGAGCGGGTACCGCCAGCCTGTGCCTGGCATTGCGCTTGCCCGCGATTTCCGTCACGGGACTGGAGATCGAGCCGGATCTCGTGCGGCTCGCGGTCGAGAATGCCGCCGCCAACGGGATGCAGGCGCGGGTGCATTTCGCCGTCGCCAATGCCTTCGCCCTGCCGCTGGAATTCAAGCGCGAATATGACTGCGTGCTGGCCAACCCGCCTTTCCATGGCGAAGGCCAGGCCTCTCCCGACCAGGTTCGGGCGCGCGCGCTGATCGGTCGGGCTGACTTGCCG
>JAFKFF010000324.1:8128-8895 GCA_017307315.1 Alphaproteobacteria bacterium | reverse complement strand
ATCGACATCAACAAACTACAAGGCACGCTTGCGGCAGTCGAGAACGTCAAAAACGTTCATGACTTGCACGTCTGGACCATTACGTCCGGCATCAATGCGCTAAGTGTTCATCTTCAGGTATCGGAGTCGGAGAAATGCGCATCGGTTCTCAATTCTGCTCGACAAACCTTGAGGACGGAGTTTGGAATTGAGCACGTGACAATCCAAACCGAAACAGACGACCTGTGCAGTGAACAAGTCAAACTGCCATTCTAGCGCGCCGCGCCTCGCAGCGTGATAGAACCAATGGAAAGCAGGCACGGGCCCACGTCGCGGTACAACGGCGATTGCCTGGAAGCTGACAACCCAAGGCGCGATTCATGTCTTGTTGACGAAATCGGCGCTTTCATCTAGTTATTTCGAATTGGGGAGTAGCTTCCGTCCTTGTGACGGCTTCATGTCAACATACTCGCATTTTTAGGCGTGGCGTGAAGGACAGTGAACTCGGTTCGTGTCTAGCGAGACCAGTGTCATCTTGAGGCAGACCGGTCTGCCTCTGGGGATGCTGTGTCTGACCGGGCGGAGCCTCTCCATGCCAGTTCTCTCCATCATTCTTCTCGCATTCAGCATGGCCGCCGACGCATTCGCGGCCGCGATCGGTAAAGGTGCGACAATGCGTCAGCCAACATTGCGCGAGGCGCTTCGCATTGGAGCGATCTTCGGTATCACCGAGGGTATCACTCCCGTTATCGGCTGGCTGTTTGGCCGCGCCGCTTCATCATACATTA
>JAFKFF010000324.1:6624-8050 GCA_017307315.1 Alphaproteobacteria bacterium | reverse complement strand
AAATGATCTGGGAAAGCTTTCATGCGAATGAAGATGTGGAACCCCTTCGACATTCATTCACGGTGCTTGTTGTGACCGCAATAGGGACTAGTATCGATGCTCTGGCGGTCGGAGTTACGTTCGCTCTGGTCGAGGCTGATATTGTGGTCAACGCAGTCGCAATTGGTTTGGCTACATTCGTGATGTCGACTTTTGGTATTCTTGCCGGAAAAGTTCTGGGAGCACGATCGGGGCGCTATGCAGAAATAATTGGCGGATTGATCCTGATGGCAATTGGGATGAACATCTTACTTGAACACACCGTGTGGGCATGAGTACGAAGTCCGCGACAGGATCCGTTAGGATCCGACATACGCTAAGACAAGCCCGACCATTATCTCGGCGCAGTTTTAACAACTGCAGCTTGCCGTGAGTTGGCAAAGCCGTAGCCTTCGACAAAAGTTTCGAAATTCACTGAATCACATCCTATTGGGCTTGCCACTCTCCAATGTACTTTTTCAAATGATTGAAGTTGGCCGGTAGGCTCCGATGTTGGCCTAGCTTTGCGCCGCAGTGTGCTCCTGCCAATCTGAACCGCCTCAGCTTGAGAGTCCCCATGCCTTCGTGGCGGTGCGGATGGTGTGGCCGCCCACACCCAGCAATGGGAAGAAAGCGATCCGGTGACTGATCGCCGCAATCCAGCTTCTAAGCGCCAGACCGATTGCTAACCCATGGCAGGCGTGATCGCTTTGAAAAAGCCGAAGGCCACGCCGACGTGTAGCGCATCGATCCAACGGTTACACTGATTGGCCGCGTCCTTCCTGGCCGCCGCCGCAAGGCGGGGACTGGCAAGCTGGCTTCAAGAACACTGAGTGTCAGGATCACAATCATAGCAATTCACCTCGAGGCTGAATCGGTAATGGGGAGCCCATCTCCGGCCGCGGAGAGGCGACGCGTCGTTGGTCTTGTCTGGCGGCCGATAAGGCTCGCTGTCCCCGCCACGATCGCAGCCCGGATATCGGGCACGTCGCGTTGCTTAGATTCATATTTGAAGGTAGATGCCCTCAACGTCTGCTATCCCTAAAAGCTGACAATGCCGCACATGTCGCACCGCGACAGTGCTTATTGAATAGCGGACATTGGGTGCCCAGTGTCGCACTGCGACATCCGCATTTTAGACTGGACTTCTATTGGAAATCGAGCGTCCGTCTAGAGCCTATTGGATGCTCCGCTCATGCCTTTCACACCCGGTTATGTGCCCTGGAATAAAGGGAGGTGCATCGGTCAGAAGCGCCCCTTCAAGATAGCTGAAATAGAAATAATCCGAACCGCTTTAGAAGAACGTAGCCGGTTGAGGGAACTGGCGATGTTTAATTTGGCCATCGACAGCAAGCTCCGGGGTTGCGATCTGATTAGCATCAGAATTGAGGATGTTCTTGTCGGCTCG
>JAFKFF010000324.1:0-6583 GCA_017307315.1 Alphaproteobacteria bacterium | reverse complement strand
GCCCTGGTGCAGTTCGAAATCGGCTCGCGTGCCAGAGCCGCCCTCGATGCCTGGATTAAGATATTGGGGAAAAATCGAGGCCCTCTTTTCCCAAGCAGGCATTATCCGGGCCGATCGCTGACCGTTAGGTCATATGCGCGAATTGTGGATTCTTGGGTTCTCCTCGCAGGGTTAGAGCGGGGCCTTTACGGTACGCATACGCTGCGTAGAACAAAAGCAACCGTTCTTTACAGGCAAACGGGCAACTTACGGGCTGTTCAGCTTCTTTTGGGCCATAAGAGCATCGAAAACACCGTCAGGTATCTGGGGGTCGATGTCGATGATGCGCTCGAATTGTCGGGGCAAATGGACATCTGAGGCGCAGCCTGCGCCTTTCGCGGACTAGAGCCAGTATTTGGGCGTCCAGCGCGCTGGATAGGGCGTTTCCTGCCTGAATCCCGCGGAATTCCTCGGTTTTTCGGCAGATCACGCCTTGCCAATCGCCTGGCCGTGAGCAATGTTCGGCGCGGGCAGGGCTCACTCTGCCTGGGGCTTGATAACCTCTCGCAAGGCGGCATTTCAGTGCTGCCGTCAAAGCACTCCTCGACCCATGCGGTCGGGGAGGCGTGCGCGCATGTACAGGGCGAAAGCCTAAAGGCGCACGCGGCTCTCCTTGCGAGGCTTATCAACTCCCCGATCACCAGGCTCGGGGTGCACTATGACTCAATCTCTACTTCGCTCTTGGATGTTAGCGGTTTTCATCGCACCCAGTTTGCTAATCGTATCGGGGCCGAACGTTGAAGCGGCCGGTCTACAGAACGCCGCCACCAAGCCGCGCTTATGGAAAAGCGTCGAAGGAATGACGGGGGCGCTAGTAAAAATTGACTTGAACTCGATCCGGCACGGCATCAAAGGCAACGCCATGGCAGTTGTCGCCGAATTCCCTTCGGGGGCGGCGGGACCTCAAACTATGAGCCAGCTGCTTTTTGACTGCCATGGCCAATATGCGAGCATTCTGGACGGATTTCGGATCAATTACCCGGCGCCACCACGCTCGGTGATGGGCGTAATCGCCGGTATCGCATGTTCAGGCGCTAAAGACACGTTCCTCCAATCCCTGAGAGCACAAAGGTCTGCGCCTCCCAATCCTGCTGATTATTGCCGAGGATTTTCTGCTGAGGCCTGCGAACGGATTAAAGCCGTCGGAATGAGTGGCAAGAAGCCATCCTATTGCAAACCGGGCTTTGCGAGGGCGGGAAGTGGGCTCGACGATGAGCAACTGAGAACCTGCTACGTCGTCGATGCCTATGCCAGCGCCAAATGATCGTGAGGTTGGCGTAACCATGAGCTATTCTTGCCCGCGCTGTGGAAGTGAGAATGTCCAGAAACTGTCCTTGACACATGGGGCAGGGACGACCGGCATCTCGGCAACGACGCTCTCGACCGGCCTGGGCCGGGGACATGGCGGGATCGGCATTGCAGCCACCCAGGGGCAGGCTCAATCCCTTTTGGCCGGTCGCTTCGCCCCGCCCAAGCCCGAGAGCGCTGCGGGCTCGATCGGTTGTCTCGCGATTTTGGGACTTGCAGTTGCCGTGGGTGTCGGTGCCGCTTTGGACTCGTCCATCGCCTTTTGGGTCATCATGGGTTTGACCGTTGCGCTTTGTGTCGCCTTTGCCCGACAGGCAGCAGCCCATAACGCGGAGCATTTACCCAGGGCCAAGGCCCTTTGGGACAAGCGTTTTGTCTGCTTACGCTGCGAGGAGGTGTTCGAACCGCAGACTGCCCCGTTGTCCAGTCCTGCAGCCCTTCGGGATGCCCCGCTGGAAGCTCGGTCTCAGGCACCGGCAGAGACGGGCGGGGCACCAGCTGGTTCGGAGAAGTACTCAGTTCGTCTGCTTTCCGGAGGCGAGCGGCCACTCGCAGCCACGAAAATCGTCAGGGACCTCCTTGATCTCCGGATTCTGGAAGCCAAGCAGCTGGTGGAGACGGCACCCCAGGTCATCCGATCGGGTTTGTCCTTGGCTGAAGCCGAAGACATCAGGGCCCAGTTCGAGGCGATTGGCGCGGGTGCTGATATCGTGGGCTATCTAGCGTCGGCGCCAGTCGGTGCAGCCGAAACCCCTGCAGGTGACGAGGGAGCTTCGACGGAAGGTCCTTCGGCCGCGCCGTCACCCGTCATACGTCACTGTCCAAGCTGCGGCAGGCCGATCCACCGCCTGGATGGCAGCTGCGCCCATTGCCAGGCCGAGGGGGCCGAAGATCGCTCTGTGCCCGCCTGGCTATGGGCTGGCATCGCTTTTCTTCTGATAGCCGGCGGAGTGGCCTATTTCTCCTTGGGTAGGAGCACGCCGGCCCCAACTCAAGTCCAGGCCCAGCCGCCCGTCCGGGCGGCCGCCGCGGCGCCTCAAACAGCGCCGCCTGCACGGATCCTGACGCCCGAAATCACGGTCCAGGCCGGTTTGCTCGGGCCCTTTGAGATCTCAGGCACCACCAACCTTCCGGAAGGCACGCTCCTGCCGATATGGATAGAGGGCGATTATCCCGCTTGCACACCCAATTGCGGGTTTGAGATGGAGCAAGCCGCCGTCCGAAACGGCCGCTTCCAGGCGACCGTCAAGGGGCAGGATCCGCTGCCTGGTCGCTACACCCTGCATGTCACCACCGCCATGGCTTCGGTTCAGTCCCCCAGTGTGGGGGCAATCTTCGGGCCGTCAGGTCAGAATCTTCGCGGGCCTTACATCGCCGTGCTCTCAAACGAAGGGAAATATCTGCCCATCGACCCAGAGCGGGCCGATGTCCGCAGGTATCTCAGCGGCTTCCTGGTTCACTATACCCAGCGCATTGAGATCGGGGAGGGTGGAGAGGTGAGCATTTGCCCCAAGCGCGGTACCGTCGATGATTGTGAGGTGCCTGGTCAAACGTCCGGCGCCGGGAGCGAAGCTGCAGATGAGGCATCTCAGGTTGGGTCCACGGACCCCGCGCGCTGAAAAGTATCTGACTGCCAATTACCCAAAGCTGTCGCCTCAATTGCGGATGGTTGTATAAATACACGGTGCATCAACAATCACGTGCTTGGCGATAATTTTCGACATTTGACATAAACGGCCTTGGTGCGCCCATTATGGGTTGTCGCCGCTGAAACACGCTATCGACGCGGCCGCTACCAAGGCAGAGGTTTAGATACCGCTTTGTCAGCAGAATTATTTGGACGGCCACGATTATCGACTGTTAGCAGGTTATCTCTATGTTGGGGGATGATATGGCTTTATTAAAGGATGCAACAGCGCCACTTGCGGCTCGCAGGGTGAGGGAGCATCAGGTACTCCACATCGCCGCCGAACTTTCGTCCGCTGATAATGCCTTGGACCGGGCCCGCTCGGAAATTCTAAAATGGGCGCAAAGGCGGAGTGGCGATAGATTTTCGGCCGAGGCGATGCTGGGTCGGAATTTTGAGATGTTCGTAGCAGGCCGTAACAGCGCCGCCGTCGAGGTCGACTTGCCAGAAATCCATGCATGGGCGCTTCGGCAGGAAGACCCGGATAAAGCGGTGGCCGGTCGCATCTGGACTTCTGAAGCCATCTTGTGGCGCATCCCAGACAGGCCGCCTCGGTTCGCCGCCCGGCTGACGGTTGGAAGTCCAGAAGTCGAACTATCCATTGAGCCAGCCGCCCCCGGCTATGTTCGTCAGCTTATTGAAAGTTTGGGCCTGCACAACGGCGGGACGCCTCTGCTTTCTATCCCCTGGTACATTAGCGACGAACCTGCGCAGGAAGATTTATTGGACCTGCTGGAGTCTCCGAGGCGCCGATTACCTGTGATCGTGCTTTCGGTTACGGACCTGGCCAAACCTTCATCCGCCATCGACATAGCCAAGTTCGCGGCAGCCTTAAGCGGGCTTGCCTTCGTCGCTGTTGTGCTACCACAAACTTCTTGGGCGCTCACTGATCGGTTCGGAAAACGCCTATCGGTTTTCGATCACGGTGTCCGTATCTATATGCCGGGCTTCGACAATGACACAGACCCTTATAGCCACCCGCTGTGGCTGGGGAGCAGGTTGGCCAATGCCAAGGACGCGGCCCTGATTGAACGCCAAATCCGGACGCATGTAACTCAGTTCAGTGTCCGCTCTGTACGCATGGGCGAAGAGATTTTGCCGTTTGCGCAGCTCCGCAGTATTAGCAGGAAGGCTGAGCAAGATCGCCTCACCAGTGCTGGCGCGAGCGAGACAGATCAGTTAGTTGCTGCGCTAGCACGGATCGTAGCGCTCGAAAAAGAACTGGCTGAAGCAAAGGACATAGAAAAGCAGGCAATCGAAGAGGAGTACCAGGCGCGTGCCCGGGCTGAAGAAGCTGAACGCCGAGAGCATAATGCAACAGTGCAAGTTCAGAGCTTGCTTCAGCAATTGGACGCTGCCGACGTCAAGCCCGAGCAAAATCAGAGACTACCAGAAGAATGGGAAGGCTTCGATGAGTGGTGCGACCAAGCGCTAGCCGGGCGCGTTGTGTTGACGAACCTGGCGAGGCGAGGCTGCAAAAAAGCTCAGTTAAGCGATGTTCAGCTAGCGGCACGATGCTTACTTTGGTTGGCAAAAACTTGTCGTGACAGATTGTTGAATGGGGGCGGATCGCTTCGAGATGAACCCGTCGAAGACGGAATCAGGAATTCTCCTTGCGGCAGTGATGAATTCAACTTTGACTGGCAGTCACGCCGGATGGCGGCGGATTGGCATATTAAAAATGGTAGTAACACGCGTGAACCGGAGCGCTGCATACGTATTTATTACGGCTGGGATGATAAGACCCAGCGGATCATAGTGGCTGACATGCCGGCCCATCGAAGAACTGGCGCTACATAGATATTCTTTGGAGTCGCTCGGCTGAAGCATCGCTATCTCGTTGATGTTTGCGGGGAAGTGCCGACATGCTCGAGACGCTTAGTAGCTTGCTCGAACTCATTCTTGTTTACAACGATTACGGGTGTTTCCTTGGGGGCGTCTACCGTGGATGCCACGTCTAGGCGCAGCCGCTTTTTAAAATAGTAGAGTAAGGCGCAGCGGACGGGCAGCGTAAGTCGTCCGTCGGGCATATCGTAATCGAAGGCAATCATGCGTTGCTGGCTTTCGGACAATTTTGGGTTTGGCGCCAGGATTACATCGAAAAACGAAAACCATTCAGCATCGTCTTCGGCTTTGGCCTCTGGTGGCTCCATCTGTCCGATGTCCAGAAAGCGCGAAAGAATGAAGTCCTTGAAACGCCTTTCTTCATGACAGAACGCGCGCACATGCCAACGCAATCCATCATTGGCGAATGCGTGCGGGGTGATGCTGCGCCACTGAGCATCAGGCCTTTTGGGATTCATGGAGTGGTAATGCACTGAAAGTCCGCACCGATTGCGGATGGTTTCTAATAGGACTTTCAGTATCCGCGGTTCGACGCGGCGATGAGGTATCGGTAGCGCATCCACATTGGGCGGCGCGATGATGAGGGTCTCATCCAGCCGAATAACGCCGTCCGCTATCGCCTTCAGCTGCACCAGGTAGCGGTCGGCATTGGGCTTGAGAAAGCGCGGCGCAAAGGCGGCAGTGGCCACATACCGCTTCAGAGTGGCGTCGTATTCCATGTTCTCCGGTGCCAATTCCCGGTAGTTCGCAAGATCCGTGGATGCTTGAGGGGTGGAGATGTCAAACCGATTTATCAGGTCGGACCGCCGAATCCCGCCGTCCCAAAAAAGGCGAAACTCAATAAATTCAAGACGTTGTTCTGGTCCCCACCTACGTCGCTCTTCACCCCTGTCACTCATCTGTGCACAAACCCGTTAAGTTACTTGATGGGTATAGAAACAATACCTATATTGAAACTATTCGTATCAGATTCTCCGGTCAACGCGAAGGGCAGGCCTTCAAGGGGCCAGACCATTTCGAGGTTTAGATCATGTCTATCCACCAAGCCCTCCTGGGCACCACGGCGCCCGTTGGCGAAATCCTGCTGGCCGACACCGCCATCCGCATTGAACTCCCGCCCAGCAAGCACAAGCTGGCCGTGGACCGCTACAGCGCGGTCCGCAATCACATTGAACGGCCCGACAGCCCTCTGTTTGACCGCGTCGCCTACTTCTATCCCCAAGGCTCCATGGCGATCGGCGCCACCATCCAGTCGCGCAAGCGCGGCGATGGCTACGATATCGACATCATTGCCGAGCTTTTGGTGTCGCCGTCGCTCAGCCCCGCCGGCGTGCTCGATGTGTTGTTCGAGGCGATCAACGGCCCCAAGGGCTCGCGCTATCACGGCATGGTGGAGCGTCAGACCCGCTGCGTTACCGTCTACTATGAAGACGGTATGCACCTGGATATCACGCCTTCGTCGCTGATCGACGCGTTTGATCCGCGCCGCAGCCATATCTTCCACGCCAAGCCAGAGGAGCCGGCCACACAGCACAAGCGGCTGGTGGTGAACTGCTGGGCGTTTTGCGAATGGTTTAACGCTCGCACTCCCGCCGACATTGACTTCGCCAAAGCCTATGGCACCCGCGCGATGACCTTTGATGCGGCGTTGCTGGCCAAGGATGCGAGCGTCAAGGAAGTGCCGGCGCATTCGACCGAAGAGGG
>JAFKFF010000323.1 GCA_017307315.1 Alphaproteobacteria bacterium | reverse complement strand
GGACACTGATGGAAGCGGGACGAGGCTGTCAACGGCCGTCCCGCCCCTCGAGTAAAGCTTCAGGTTGAACAATCCGCTAATATTACCCGAAATTAAACCTTTTGGTTGTGCTTCTATCGGGCACAAGAACAAGAAGTTTCCATAGAAAACATTCAGCAATATGGCTGGAAGGCGAGCGCAATGGAAAGGGAGCGCCGCTGGAGAAGCTCTGGCCGGAAAGAAAAACTGCCCGGCCCGGTCCGTTCAAGCCCAACTCACCCGGTTGCCGGGATGGCGGCGGCAGCGCCCTGCCAGTTCCAGCTCCAGGATCGCGGTGAGGACCGCGCCCGGCGAGGCGCCGGTCTGGCGGATGATCTCGTCGATCTCCACCGGCGTGACGCCCAAGGCGGCTTCGATCCGCGGGCGGATCCGGTCGGCTTCGCGATCCCAATCGCCTGCAGTTGGCGGTGGAGTAGGTACTCTTGAATCCGGCTCGGAAAAGCCGGATGCCAGCATGGGCCGCAAGACCGCCAGCACATCCTCGGCGCTTTCGGTGAGGGTGGCGCCTTCGCGGATCAGGCGGTTTGCGCCTTTGGCGCGCGGATCGAGCGGCGAGCCGGGCACGGCGAACACTTCGCGGCCCTGTTCCAATGCGTAATTCGCCGTAATCAGGGAGCCGGACCGCTCTGCGGCTTCCACCACCACCACGCCGCGCGCCAGGCCGGAAATCAAACGGTTGCGGCGGGGAAAATGACGGGCCTGCGGCGCTTCCCCGGGCGGCATTTCCGAAAGAATGACACCTTGCGCCGCGATGGCGCGATAGAGCGCATCGTTTTCCGGCGGATAGACGATGTCGACGCCGCCGGCCACCACCGCGACAGTGCCTTGCGCGAGCGCGGCTTCATGCGCGGCGGCATCGATGCCGCGCGCCAGGCCGGATGCGATTGCAAGGCCCGCTTCGCCCAGTTCGCGGCTGAGGGTTTGCGCGAATTTGCGCGCCAGCGCGGAAGCATTGCGGGCGCCGACGATGGCAATCATGTCCCGGCGCAGCAGATGCGGCTGGCCGATCACCGAAATGACGGGCGGCCGCGGATCGAGCGCGGCGAGGCCAGGCGGAAAATCCGGCTCGCAGGCGGCCAGAAGCCGCCCGCCCAAGGCTTCGATTCTTTGCAGTTCGCGCGATGCATCGGCCTCGGGAAACGCGATGAAAGGCTTCCCGCCACGAAGCGCGAGCCGTGGGGCTTCGCGAAGTGCAGCCGCGGCGGTGCCGAAGCGGGCGATAAGCTGCGCGAAGGTCACCGGCCCGACCGAAGGACTGCGTGCCAGGCGCAGCCATGCCAGCTTCTCCGCGTCATCCAGGACGCCGGTCATGATGTCTTGGCGCTCTTGGACCCGATGCGAGGCTCTTCGCCGCGCCGCAGGCGGCGAATGTTTTCCCGGTGCATGAAGAAGATCAACGCCGCCAGGGCAAGGGCGAGAGGCGCATATTCGCCATGGCCGAGAAGCAGGAAATAGACCGGCGACAGCGCGATGGCGATCAGGGCCGAGAGCGATGATATCCGCCAGACCAGGGCGGCGCCCAGCCAGGTCGCGGCGACGGCAAGGCCGGCCGGCCAGTAAAGCGCGATCGCCACGCCCAGAAACGTGGCCACGCCCTTGCCGCCCCGGAAGCCAAGCCAGACCGGAAAGACGTGTCCCAGAATAGCCCCCAGAGCGGCGAAGATTTCGCTACCCGGCGGCAGATAAAACCAGGCGAGCAGAACCGCCACCGCTCCTTTCAGCCCGTCGAAAAGAAGGGTCGCCGCCGCCGGCCATTTCTTCCCGGTGCGAAGGACATTGGTGGCGCCGATATTGCCGGAGCCGATCTTGCGGACATCGCCCGCGCCGGAGGCAAATGCGAAAAACAGCCCGAACGGAATCGAACCCAGGAGATAACCGAGGGCCAATGCTTCGGCGGCGAAGATGACGGGCAAGGGACCGATCATGGCGCGGGACGATAAGGGCGTTCGCCCGCCAAATCCACCGGCGAAGGTGTCAATCCTCGCGGGAGAAAACGCAGGTCCCGCCGATGAAGGTCATGCGCGCCCGGCCCTGGAATTTGCGGCCTTCGAAGGCGGTGTTGCGGGCCCGCGAATGCAACTTGCGCTCGTCGACCACGAAAGGCTCGTCGATATCCATCAGCACCAGGTCGGCGGGGGCCCCCTTGGCGAGGCTGCCGCCCGGAAGGCCGAAAAGGCGCGCCGGCGTGGAAGTCACGCTTGCCAGGATCTGTGAAAGCCTGGCCTGTCCGTCGTGATGAAGCGCCAGGCCGGCCGGCAACAGGGTCTCCAGTCCGACGGCACCGAAAGCGGCGGAGGCGAAAGTCTGGCGTTTGGTGTCCGAGCCTTGCGGTTCATGGCTGGAGACGATCACGTCGATGGTGCCATCGGCCACGCCTTCGACCATGGCGGCGCGGTCGGCTTCGGAGCGCAAGGGCGGCTTCACTTTGCGGAAGGTGTAATAGCCGCCGACATCCAGTTCGTTGAGCAGCAGATGATGGGCCGAGACCCCGCAGGTGATGGGAAGGCCGCGCCGCTTGGCGCTACCGATCGCCTCCAGCGCGGCGCGGGTGGAAATCTGCCCGAAATGGTAGCGGGCGCCCGTCAATTCCACCAACCGGATGTCGCGTTCCACGATGATGGCTTCGGCCAGGGCCGGCGCCGCCGGCAAGCCCAGCCGGGTGGCGAACTCGCTTTCGGTGATGGCCGCGCCTTGCACCAGTTCGGGGTCCTCCGCATGACCCACCACCAGCGCATCGAAGGTGGCGGCATAGGAAAGCGCGCGCCGCATCACCCGCGCATTGGCGACGGTGCGGTCGCCGTCGGTGAAGGCGATGGCGCCGGCTTCTTTCAGAAGACCGATCTCGGTCATGATCTCGCCGGCCAGCCCTGGGCATGGTGACGATGGTGGTGACGCCGCCCGCCGCCGCCGCGTCGCTGGCCGATGCCAGGGACTCGCGATGCTCGCTGCCGGGCTCGCCGGTGAAGACGCGGCAGTCGATCAGCCCTGGCGCCAGCACCTGGCCCCGGCAATCGATGATTTCGGGATCGCGGGGATCGGCGTCATGGAACAAGCGCGGCCCGACATCGGCAATGCGGCCATTCTCGACCAGAAGCCCGCCTTTGACATCCAGGCCCGCGGCCGGATCGATCAGGCGGGCATTGCGGAAGGCGAGGCGGCTTGTCTTTCCGTCGGGCGCGGTCATGCGTGCCCCCGAGACTCAGTTGGATTGCGCGCCAGCCCGCGCGCGAGCGCGTCCAGCACGGCCATGCGGATGGCGACGCCCATTTCGACCTGCTCGGCGATGACGCTGATGTCGGGATCGTCGGCGATGTCGGAAGCGATCTCCACACCCCGGTTCATCGGGCCGGGGTGCATCACCAGGGCCCCGGGCTTGGCGAAGCTCAACTTTTCGCGATCCAGGCCGTAGAAGCGGAAATATTCCCGCGTCGAGGGAATGAAGGCGCCGGTCATGCGTTCCAGCTGCAGGCGCAGCATCATGACGATGTCGGCGCCGGCCAGGCCCTGTTTCATGTCGGTGAAGATCTCGACCCCGAAACGGTCCGCTTCCGCCGGTAGAAGCGTGCGCGGCGCGATCAGCCGCACGCGCGCGCCCATCATCGCCAGCAGGCGGATGTTGGAGCGGGCGACGCGCGAATGCAGGATGTCGCCGCAGATCGCCACCGTCAGGCCTTCGATGCGCCCCAGCCGGCGGCGGATGGTGAGCGCGTCCAGCAGCGCCTGGGTGGGATGTTCATGGGCGCCGTCGCCGGCATTGACCACGCTGCAATCCAGCTTGCGCGACAGAAGTTCGGCGGCGCCGGAATCCTGGTGGCGGACCACCAAGATGTCCGGGCGCATGGCGTTGAGGGTCGAGGCGGTGTCGATCAGGGTCTCGCCCTTGGAGACCGACGACGTCTTGACCGCCATGTTCAGGACATCGGCCCCCAGCCGCTTGCCGGCCAGCTCGAAACTGGACTGGGTGCGGGTGGAAGCTTCGTAGAAAAGATTGATGAGGGTGCGCCCTTTGAGCAGAGCGGCCTTTTTGTCCTGCGCGCGGCTCTGGGCGACATAGCTTTCGCCAAGATCGAACAGGTGGGTGACTTCGGGAACGGAAAGCCCTTCGATCCCAAGCAAATGGCTTGTCTTCAGGATCGGTGTAAGGCTCGCGGATGTCATTAAAGCCCGGTGTATAGCGGTCGATTCTCCGGGCGGCAAGATGCTATTTCCGGCTCGGTTAAGCAGTCATTTCTTCCAGTTTCCGCCCCGCCGGCTCCGGCAGGAAGAAAATGGCGACCAAGGTCAGGGGAAGCGCGGCCAGAAGCAACTGGATGGCGGGGCCGTGATCCTGGAAATGGTTATAGAGCAGCCCTTCCAACGCCAGCGCCACTGCGCCCATCAGGATTTCCACAAGATAGCGCAGGCCCGAGACGGTGGCCCGATATTGGGTCGGCACGATCTCGAGCGCGAAACCGGCCAGAAGCGCGTCGCCCGCGAAAAAGCCGAAAAAGGACAGAATCCACAGGAGCGCCAGCGCAGGCCCGCCCACGCCCGAATAGAACAATGCGAAAGCCGCGCCCGCGAATGCGACAACGGCCAGGGTGACGGGCTTGCGGCCCAGCCGGTCGCTCAGCCGGCCGGTCAGGATGGTCAGGGCCAGCCCGATCAGTCCGCCGGGAATGAACAGCAGGGTGATCTGGCCCGGGGTGAAGCCGTGCGCGGTTTGCAGATATTTCGCCGACAGTACGCTGGCGGACGATGCACCGAACCCGAACGCGCCCACGGCTATCAGAATGGCGGCAAGGCGCCCGGGATATTGGCGGGCGAGATCGCGCAACAGCGCGATCGCAACGGCAAATCTGGACCGGGTTTTATCCAGATCCTCCCGCGCGACAAAGCGTTCGGTCTCCGGCAACCGGCGGCGCAGATAGGCGACCAGAAAAAGCGGAATTGCACCGATCACATACAGCGCACGCCAGCCGTAAGGCAAAAGATTGACCGCCGCGAAAATCAGCGAGGCAAGGCCGGCGCCGGTGTAATACATGCCGCTGAGCGCGCCGCTGCCCCAGCCGCGCGCGGCCGCGGCAACTTCTTCGGCGATCACCACGAAACACAGCATTTCTTCCGCATAGCCGAACACGCGTGTGCAGAATTGCGCCCAGACGAATTGCGCGTAATTGTCGGCGAACGCCGTCGCCAATGTTGCGAGCGCCTGACCCAGGACCGTGACCAGCAGCAGGCGCCGCCGCCCGATCAGGTCCGCAGAGGCGCAGAGAAGAAGCGCGACCAGCGCCGCGAGGCGGAAATAGGAGACGGTGAGGCCGACCTGGTCTTCCGGGATATGCAGGCTTGCCTGAATTTGTGGGATCGCCAGGCCGTAAATGTTGAGGTCGTAGCCGGCGAACAGCGCGGCCGCGCCCACCAGCAGGAACACGCGCTCTTGCCGCCAGGTCATGGCGACCGGCGGGCGCAATCCCGGCGGCAGCCAGGCGAACCGGGCGGGCGCGCCGTCACCGCTCATGGTGCGGACAATTTCAAGTGGCGGAGGCGGTCGAGCGCGCCCTGCAGGATGTAGGCCGCCGCCATCTTGTCCACGACTTCCCCCCGGCGCTTGCGCGAGGCATCCGCATCCAGAAGCGTGCGGGTCACCGCCATGGTGGACAGCCGCTCGTCCCAGAGGACCAGGGGAAGGGGACTGTGGCCGGCCCAGTTGCGGGCAAAGGCGCGGGCCGATTGGGCGGACGGTCCGTCCGAGCCGTCCAGGTTCAGCGGCAGGCCGACCACCAGCCCGCCCACCTGCTGCTCACTTATTATAATGTCCAGCCGGGCGGCATCGGCGGCGAATTTCCCCCGTTTCAGGGCCTGCATGGGCGTGGCGACCGTTAAAAGCCGGTCGGAAAGCGCCAGCCCAATGGTCTTTTCGCCCAGCCCATCGATATCGAGCGCGGCTCTGCTGACGAAGTGGCGCAGCCTTTCGAATTGCTGCGCGCGGCAGATAAGCCCGCCAGTACAGCGCACATCCACTTCACCCTCTTCCGCCACCGCCTCACTGCCGCAGACCGGGCAATGATCGGGAAATGCGAAAGGTTCGGCGGGTTCGTTGCGGGTCAGATTATCGACCACTTGCGGGATGACGTCCCCCGCCCGCTGAATAACCACCCGATCGCCCACGCGCACACCCAGACGTGCGATCTCGTCGCGGTTGTGGAGCGTAACGTTGGTGACCGTGACCCCGCCCACCAATACTGGCTGCAACCGCCCCACCGGAGTCAGCTTGCCGGTGCGCCCCACCTGGATATCGATCGCTTCAACCACCGTTTCCGCGCGCTCGGCCGGGAATTTGTGCGCCAGCGCCCAACGCGGCGCCTTGGCGACAAAGCCCAGCCGGCGTTGAAGATCGAGCCGATCGACTTTGTAGACCACGCCATCGATGTCATAGGGTAAATCGGCGCGCCCAGCCCCGATCCGGCGGTAGGCTTCGAGCATGTCCCCGACATTTCGACACAGTCGCAATTCGGGCGATACCGGCAGGCCCCAACTCATGATGCGCTGCACGACTTCGTGCTGGGTCTCGCCCGGTACATCGCTCGCCGCGCCCCAGCCATGTGCCCAGAACCGCAAGGGCCGTTGGGCGGTGACATTCGCATCCTTCTGGCGAAGCGAACCGGCGGCGGCATTGCGGGGATTGGCAAATTGGCGAACGGTCGAAGGATCGAACTCCTCGCTCTTCGCTTCGGCCTTGAGCCGCGCCTCTTCCATCAGCCTGTCGTTCAGCGCCAGGAAGGCAGCCTTTTCCATGTACACTTCGCCGCGGATTTCGAACACTTCCGGCGCATCCCCGGCAAGTTTCTGCGGAATATCCGGAATGTGGGCGACATTTGCGGTGACGTCTTCCCCCACTTCGCCATCACCCCGGGTCGCCGCGCGCACGAGAGTTCCGTTCTCGTAGCGCAGCGAGCAGGACAGACCATCGATCTTGTCTTCGGCAGTAAAGGCGACCTCGGCGTCGTCCGGCAAAGCAAGGAAGCGCCGGACGCGAGCGACAAAATCCTCCACCTCTTCATCGGAAAAGGCATTGTCGAGGCTCATCATGCGCACTTCGTGGCGCACCTTGGCAAGCGGCGAGGATGCGATTTCGTGACCTACAGCCCTGGAGGGGCTGTCGGAGCGGATCAAATGCGGAAAGGCCTCTTCAAGCTCCGCATTGCGCCGCACCAAGGCGTCATATTCGGCATCCGAAATTTCGGGCGAATCCTCCGCATGATAAAGCCGGTTATGATGCGCGATGGCCTTCGCGAGCCGCATCAGTTCATTCGCGGCTTCGGCTTCCGAAATGCGATCCACTACGCGCTCTCCAGCAACCGGTCCGCCTGGGCCCGCGCCTCGGCCGTAATTTCTGCGCCCGAAAGCATGCGCGCGATTTCCTCCTGTCTTCCCGCAGCGTCGAGCAGCATCACCGAGGTGCGCGTAACCGTGCCTTCGCTGCTCTTTGCGATCACATAATGCGTCTTGCCGCGCGCGGCGACCTGCGGACTGTGCGTAACCGCCAAGAGCTGCCCCTCTCCGGCCAGGCGAGCGAGCCTTTCCCCGATAGCCGAAGCAACCGCCCCCCCGACGCCGCGATCGATCTCGTCGAAAATGACGGTCGCCGCCCCGCCCTGTTCGGCCAATGCGACTTTCAGCGCGAGGATAAAGCGGGACAATTCCCCGCCGCTGGCAATCTTGGCGAGAGGAGCGAAATCGGCGCCCGGATTGGTGGAAATGAGAAATTCAACCGCATCCATCCCCGATGCACTCCACCGCTCCTCCGGCAGGACGGTAATCGATGTGCGGAATTTGGCGGCATCGAGCTTGAGCGGCGCCAGTTCCTTCTCTACCGCTTCGTCCAGGCGCGTTGCTGCCTCCGCCCTCGCGGCATGCAGCGCCTCAGCCTTGCTGCGGAAATCGGCGCCGGCGGCCTGTGCGGCTTTCTCAAGCGCTCCGATCTCTGCTTCGCCGCCTTCGATCGCATCGAGCGCTTCGCGAAACTCGCGCATTTTAGCGGGCAATTGCTCCACTTCGCACCGATGCTTGCGCGCAAGGGCACGTAGGTCGAACAAGCGCGTCTCGATCCGGTCCAGCTCGGCAGGATCGTGGATGAGGGCCTCCGCCGCGCTGGCCAGTTTATCCTCGGCTTCCCCAGCCTCGATTACCGCGCGATCCAGTGCAGCAAGCGCATCGGCAAGGAGCGGATGCTCGGCCGCAATCCGATCCAGCCGCCGCGCGGCAGAACGCAAGCCCGCCAGGGCCGAATCCGATCCGTCCCAGAGATGGCGCAATTCCTGAAGATCGCTCGCCAGTCTTTCCCCCTTCTGCATGTCCGCGCGGGCGTTCGCCAGCCTTTCCTCTTCACCTTCCTGCGGCTCCAGCGCCGCCAGTTCGGCAAGATAAGCCAGCAGGAGATCCTGGTCGGCAGCAGCCTGGTCTATGGCAGCCCTGGCCTGCGCCAACCGATCTTCCGCCGCGCGCCAGCGCGCCCAGGCGCTTGCCACTCCCGCGGGATCGGCATTGGCGTAACGATCCAGCAAGGCGCGGTGTCCCCGCGGATTGACCAGGCCCCGATCGTCGTGCTGACCGTGCAATTCCACCAGCGCGCCCGATATTTCGCGCAGCAACGCAACGCCAACCGCTTGATCGTTGATAAACGCCTTGCTGCCGCCATCTGCCTTGAGACTTCGGCGCAGGATCAGCGGCTCGCCCGGATCCACCGTCACTTCGGCTTCGGCCAGCGCATCCCCGATTGTACTTGGCAACTCGGCGAATTCGAAAGTCGCGGAAACGCTCGCCTGATCGGTCCCAGCGCGAACCAACCCGCTATCGGCGCGATCGCCCAGCACAAGCCCCAACGCATCGAGCAGGATCGACTTGCCCGCGCCGGTCTCGCCCGTAAGCACGCCGAGCCCAGGGCCGAAGGAAAGTTCCAGCCCTTCGATCAGCACGATATTGCGGATGGCAAGCGCAGTCAGCATTCGATGCCGGTCTAGCCCAAAGCGCGCCGCGCGTCACCGCCTCCTGGACGATTTCGCACAAGCGCGAGAAAGCGGGCTCCCAATGCGGGCAGGTCCGTCGGTCAATCGCGTACGAAGGATACCGTCCTGTTCGGCCTATCTATGGCAATGGAAAATTCGCGCGCGCCCTGGGCCCAACGAAACCCCAAAGCCCCGGTCTGCGGATTTTCCCATTCATCGACGCGCATCGGTTGCCCTGCCCCGTTCAACCATTCGCCATCATCCGGGAAACACACCCAGGCTTGTCCGGCACGGCTACGCCGCTCCGCCATAGCGGCGACATAATCTTCCAGCTCCAGATCGCGCGCCGTCCAGTCAATCCAGCCTAGTTCGTTATCCTGACAATAGGCGTTGTTGTTGCCGTGTTGGCTGCGCCCGAATTCGTCGCCAGCGGTGAGGAGAATGGTCCCGGCAGAAGCGAACAAAG
>JAFKFF010000322.1 GCA_017307315.1 Alphaproteobacteria bacterium | reverse complement strand
AGCTGGAAGTTGCCGGCTATCCGATCGCCGTCATCGTCAACGGCCAGAAGGCGATGCCGGCGCTGGGCGGAATGTTCTCCGACCAGCAGGTGGCTGATGTGGTCAATTACATCCGCACCCATTTCGGCAACAACTACAAAGACAAGGTCACCGCGGCCGACGTCAAAGCCTCGCGCTGAACGGAAGGAATGAGAGCATGAACAAGGTCTTGAAATACGTATCCGTCGCTGCGTTGGGCGTCGGCCTTTTCATGTCGGGCGCGGTGGCGGCCGACATGGTGGTCCACGATCAGAACGCCAAGGCGCCTTATGCCAATTCGGTGAAAGTGCCCGCCGGCTACGACACGTATTACGTCAGCGGCTCGACCGGGGAGGGCGGCGACACCGCCGCCCAGACCGCGGCGACGCTTGCCGGTCTCAAGGCTCAACTCGCCAAGCTGGGATTGACCTTTGGCGATGTGGTGCAGGCCCATGTCTTCCTGGTTGCCGATCCGGCCAAGGGCGGCAAGATGGATTTCGCCGGGATGAATTCCGCCTGGTTCAAGGAATTCGGCACCGCCGCTCAGCCCAACAAGCCGGCACGCGCGGCCTTCCAGGTGGCCGCTTTGGCGGGCTCCAAGGATCTGGTTGAAATCGAATTCATCGCGGTCAAGAAGCCCCGCTGACGGCCGGATCTCTCGAAATAGTTCGAAAGCGGATGCGTCAGCATCCGCTTTTTTTTTGATGTCGCGGTTCTGCAACACTCGATCGGGTTGCTGGAGCGTGACATAAGGTCATTACATAGGTATCTGATTTTACTTGTAGAATCCGAATTTCCCGACGGGCTGCCCGCGCTGCAAAGTCGAATTTCCCGCCCGATCCGGCCCAGAATTTTGGACAAAAGCGCGTAACCCCCCTTTTTGTGCACTCACCCTATCCAAAGGAGATAGACACCTATCCTTTGGTGCAATAAGACCTGTCGAACAGTCTGGATTTATGGGCTGAGGTATAGGGATTTAATCCGTTGGTATTATCCATTGGGTTGGCTTCCACCAAGAATTTAGAAAACAGCAAACCAGGGGACTAACCACGTGCTCAATCTGAAAAACACCTTGCTCATCGGCGCGTCCGTGACGGCATTCGCCGTGATCGCGGCGCCCGCATTGGCGCAAAATGCCTCCGGCGATGAAACGGTGGTCGTGACCGGTACCCGCGTGCAGGGCATGACCGCGGCCGACAGCGCCGCTCCGATCACCGTTCTGGGCAGTGATACCCTGACGCAAGGCGCGGGCTCCGCGGACCTTCGCCAGGCGCTGGGTCAGACCGTGCCGTCCTTCAACGTGGAATCGGTGGGCGGCGACCTCGCCAACCTGACGCTCTCCGCGGCCCTGCGCGGTCTCTCCCCGAACGCCACCCTGGTGATGGTGAACGGCAAGCGTCGTCACGGCACCGGCAACCTACACGTTCTCGGCGGCGCCTTCGGTGGTAGCGCGGCGCCCGACATCTCGCTGATCCCGACCGCGGCGATCGATCATATCGAAGTGCTGACCGACGGCGCGGCGGCCCAGTACGGCACCGACGCCATCGCCGGCGTGGTCAACATCATCCTCAAGAAGAAGTCGTCCGGCGGCAAGGCCGAATTCGTCAGCGGCCAGAATTACAGCAACGAAGGCCAGTCCTACGACATGTCCTTCAACATGGGCATGCCGCTGTTCGACAAGGGCTTCGTCAACGTCACCGTCGATAAGAAGTATCACAATTTCACGCAGAATGGCGGCCCCGACAACCGCCTGATCGACGCCAACGGCAATGTGGTTTCGGAAGGTTTTGTCGGCAATGCCGCCATCCAGGCTGCGCCAACGGGCTCGGCGTTCGGCCAGGTCAGCGCGGGCACCAAGGCCACCGCCGCCAATCAGGCCGCGGCGGGCATCGTGCCGTGCACCGGCGGCGTCTGCATTCCGCTCTCGCAGCGCCAGAACATTCCGGGCTATCCGCGGGTCAACCACATCTCGGGCGATGCCGAGTTCCAGCTGACCACCGCGATGGTCAATGCCGGCTACGACATTTCCGACAATGTCCAGTTCTATACCTTCGGCAGCTACGGCCATCGTTTCGCCAAGGCGAATGAAAACGACCGCCTGCCGACCCAGGTGATCGCGGCGCCGGGCTCCAACCAGCCCTGCTCGGCGACCAATTTGCAGGGTTACAACACCGCCGTCACCGCCAACGGCGTCACCCCCGCCTGCGCGATCGGCGTGAGCAACGGTTTCTCCGGCACGGGTGTCACCGCGCTGGGCAACAACGGCCTGAATTCCGCGGGCCAGGTCATCTCCTCCGGCCAGGCGGGCACGCTCTATACGCCGGGCGAGCTGGTCTTCGCGCCGCAAGGCTTCAATCCCCAGGAAGTGCTGAAGGAAGACGACTACCAGTACAATGCCGGCCTGAAGTTCAACCTGGCAGGCTGGGATGTCGACGCCAACCTCGGCTACGGCAAGGATATCGACAACATCTACACTTGGAACTCGGGCAACCGCTCGCTGTTCATCGATACCCACACTTCGCCCACGACCTTCTACGACGGTACTTTCACCGCCACGGAATTCATCGGCACCTTGGACGCGAGCCATCCCTTCAATGTCGGCCTGGCGTCGCCCCTGAACGTCGCGGTCGGCGTGGAAGCGCGTGAGGATACCTACCAGATCCGGCAGGGCGATTTCGCCTCTTCCTACAAGGAAGGCGCGCAGTCCTTCCCGGGCTTCGCGGCGACCGATGCGGGCACGCACAGCCGCAAGAACTATGCGGGTTACATCGATCTGGCCGTCGCTCCCATTCCGGAGCTGCAGCTCGATGTCGCCGGCCGGTTCGAGCATTACACCGACTTCGGCGATGCCAAGATCGGCAAGATCACCGCGCGTTACGACATCACGCCGCAATTGGCGCTTCGCGGCACGATCTCGACCGGCTTCCGCGCCCCGACCCTGGCGGAAGAGTTCTACTCGGCCACCAACGTCACCCCGACCGCGGGCACGGTGCAGCTGCCGGCGAACTCGGCCTCGGCCAAGGTTCTGGGCATTGAAAACCTGAAGCCGGAAAATTCGACCCAGTACAGCGTGGGCATCGTCGCCCATCCGCTGGACGATCTGAGCGTCACGCTCGATGCCTACAGCATCGCCTTGGGCAATCGCATCGTGCGCACGGATACGATCTATGGTCTGGGCGGCGCGATCAATTCGTCGCTGGTCAATGACGCGATCCGGGCCCATGGCAACCAGATCGACCCGACCGTGGTGCAGACGGGCGTCACCGCCTTCATCAACGGCATCAACAGCCTGACCCAGGGTGTCGACCTGACGGTCAATTACCCGACCGACTTCGGTCAGTATGGCTTGGTCGATTGGACCTTGGCCGGCAACTATACCCAGACTTCCGTGTCTGGCGTCGCGCCGGTGCCGCAGGTCCTTGCGAACAGCGCGCCGGGTATTTCTCTCTTCAGCTTCTCGGGCCTTTACGCCCTCGCGCATCGCGCCCCGCAGGAGAAGATCAACCTGTCGGCCAACTGGTCGCTGGACGAGTTCGGCATCACGCTGCGTGAGACCTATTACGGTCCGGTTCACGGCTTCGGCACGCCCAATGGCGGTGCGCCGTTCTATACCGAGAATCAGGCCGCGGTCGGCATCACCGATCTGGAAGCCCGTTACAATGTGACGGACCAGCTCCAGTTCGCGATCGGCGGGAACAATCTCTTCAACATCCGCCCGAACACCGCGCCGTTCGTGACCAACACGCCCAGCGCGTCCTCGGGTGCGGCGCAGCTGGTCAATACCGGCTCCAATATCAACCGCAACTATATCGGTTCGGCCTACAATCCGAACGGCGGCTACTATTACGGCCGCATTACCTTCAACTTCTAAGCCGGGATTCGCTCTGAATACCTGACTTGTTATCAGCCCGCCTATCTCGACAGGGATAGGCGGGCTTTTCTTTGGCTATTGCCGAAGCCGGACGGGAAAGGTAGCTTTGTGACAACAGGCCCGAAGTGGCCTGACGCTCGGGGCGAATAGAAGGCGGCAAATAACGTCTTGGGAGGATGTTCATGGCCATGATTCGCAGAAATGCGAAGACGGCCGCGGGCGCGAAGGGCGCGTAGATTAAATCCGGACTGTGTCCTGAATTCTGCGGTGGCGGAAATTCGTCATCGCGTGCAGGCCTGCGCCACGGCGTGGGCCCGATATGATTGTTCCATGGTTTCCACATTCGCTGAGAAGGCTGAAATGACGATGACGATGAAGAAGAAATTGATTGCCGGCGCCGGGCTGGGCGCGATCCTCCTGGGCGGCTCGATGGCGTTCGCGCAGACGGGCCAGAATGTGGATTGGACGGCTTATACAGGTGACATCACCGGCAGCCGTTTCAAATCGCTGGACCAGATCAATGCCTCCAACTTCTCCAAGCTGGAAGTGGCCTGGCGCTTCAAGACCGACAACATCGGCAATCGTCCCGAGTTCAAGCTCGAAGGCACGCCGCTGGAAATCAACGGCGTGGTCTATACGACCGCCGGCTCGCGCCGCGGCGTGGTCGCGCTGGACGCGGTGACGGGCGAACTTCTCTGGGTGCATGGCGAGAAGGAAGGCGCGCGCGGCGCTGCCGCACCCCGCCAGCTTTCGGGCCGCGGCGTCGCTTATTGGACGGACGGCAAGGAAGCCCGCATCCTCTATGTCACGCCGGGTTACTTCCTGATCGCGCTCGACGCCAAGACCGGCCAGCGCATCACCAGCTTCGGCAACAATGGCGCGATCGACCTGAAGGCGGATGACGACCAGAAGATCGAGCCGGATCTGACCACGGGCGAGATCGGCTTGCATTCGACCCCGACCGTGGTGGGCGACAGGGTGTTGGTGGGTTCGGCCTTCCGCGAAGGCTTCACACCCAGCAGCTTCAAGAACAACAAGGGTTCGGCGCGCGCCTTCGACGTGCGCACCGGCAAGCGCCTCTGGCAGTTCCGCACCATTCCGCAAAAGGGCGAACCCGGCGCGGAAACCTGGCTGAACAATTCCAACGAATATACCGGCAACACCGGCGTGTGGACGCAGATCACCGCCGATCCGGTCGCCAATCTGGCCTATCTGCCGGTGGAATCTCCGACCTCGGACTTCTATGGCGGCAAGCGTCCGGGCACCGGCCTCTACGGCAACACCCTGGTGGCGGTCGATCTGGATACCGGCAAGCCCAAATGGCACTTCCAGTTCATCCATCACGAGATCTGGGACTATGACATGTCCTCGGCGCCCTTGCTGATGGACATCAATGTCGACGGCAAGGCGATCAAGGCGGTCGCGAACCCGTCGAAGATGGGCATGCTCTATGTCTTCGACCGCATCACCGGCAAGCCGGTGTGGCCGATCCCGGAGAAGAAGGTGGAGAAGGGCAATGTGCCGGGCGAATGGTATTCGCCGACCCAGCCCATTCCTTCCAAGCCCAAGCCTTATACCCGCACGGGCACTTCGGTCGACGAGTTGATCAACTTCACCCCGGCACTGCGCGCCGAGGCGGTGGAATTGGCGAAGAAGTTCAAGCTTGGCCCGATCTACACTCCGCCGGTGCTGTCCAAGGCCGACGGGCCGATCGGAACCTTGCTCCCGGGCACGGCTTCGGGCGGCACCAACTGGCCGGGTGGCTCCTTCAACCCCGAGACCCACACCGTCTTTACCTATGGCTGCGACGGTTGCTGGAATCTGACGGGGCTGGTGCCGCCGCCGCCGGGCTTCACCGACCTGCCTTATGTCGTGGGCCAGGCGGGCGTGCCCGTGACCATGGTCGATGCCGCCGGCACCAACGAAGGCGCCGACGCTTCGCCCGCGCCCAAGCGGCCGGCCGAGCCGGCTCAGCGCCGGAGCAACGCGGTGCGCGCTTCCGTCCAAGGGTTGCCGCTGATGAAGCCGCCTTACGGCACCATCAGCGCCATCAATCTGGATAGGGGTGAAATCATCTGGCAGACGCCGCATGGCGACACGCCGGACAATATCCGCAACCATCCGGCGCTGAAGGGCCTCAACATCCCGCGCACCGGCCAGGCCAGCCTCAGCATCGGCAACATGCTGACCAAGACTCTGGTCGTTGCGGGCGATCCGCAGATCACCACCACGCCGGAACATCCGCGCGGCGCCATGCTGCGCGCCTACGACCAGGCCACCGGCAAGGAAGTGGGCAATCTGTTGATGCCCGCGCCGCAGTCGGGCTCGCCGATGACCTACATGGTCAACGGCAAGCAGTACATCATTGTGGCGATCTCGGGCGGCAACTATTCGGGTGAATATGTCGCCTACACCCTGCCGGATGCCGAGTGAGGATCTGATACGGACAATGATCATGCGTAGCAGAATTGTCGTGTTTGCAAGCGCGCTTGCGATGTCGGCCGCCGCCGGCGGTTCGGCCTCGGCGCAGACGTCCAGTTCCGTGCTGGACGGGGTTTACACCGAAGCGCAAGCTGCGCGCGGGATGGTGCAATACTCCCAGCATTGCGCCGCGTGTCACGGCTCGGGCCTCACCGGTAACGGTGAGGCCCCCGCCCTGGTGGGCGTGGAGTTCATCTCCAACTGGGCCGGCCTGACTGTCGACGATC
>JAFKFF010000321.1 GCA_017307315.1 Alphaproteobacteria bacterium | reverse complement strand
GGCAGGTGTTGCTGTCCTACCTCGGCGACCATTGCGAGCCATGCGGCAATTGCGACACCTGCGCCGAGCCGCCGAAGCTGTTCGACGGAACGGTCGCCGCGCAGAAGGCGCTATCGTGCATCTACCGCACCGGCGAGCGCTTCGGGCAGGCTTATATCGTGGACGTGCTGCTCGGCGCCGGGAACGACCGCATCGCCCGGTTCGGCCACGACCGCCTTTCCACATTCGGCATCGGTACGGAACGCGACAATCGCGCATGGCGCGCGATTCTGCGTCAATTGATCGCCCTGCGCCTGATCGACGTCGATCTGGCCGGCCATGGCGGCCTGTCGATCGCCTCCGCCGGCCGCGATTTCCTGCGCGGCAAGCCGACATTGATGCTGCGCGCGCCGTCAGCCTCGCGCGCGCGGCGCCAAAAGGCCGGACGCAACACGCCGCCGTCCGTCGTTACCGGCATAGATCGCGACCTGTTCGAGGCACTGCGACGAAAACGCACGGAATTGGCACGCGCGCAGAACGTGCCGCCTTATGTGATTTTTCACGACAAGACGCTGCTCGAACTGGCGGCATCGCGCCCCACCTCACGCGCCGAAATGGCCGACGTGCCCGGCGTCGGTGAGGCCAAGCTCGACCGCTACGGCTCAGCCTTCCTGGCGGTGATCGCCGAACATGCATGACGCGGCGGGAGGGACGACGGCGCCTCGCATTACCATCGGGTTCGCCGCGAGTTGGATGGATGGCGCCGAAGCGCTAGAGCCGCGCCAGAACCCGGTCGGCGATGCGGGTACAGCGCGCGCCCATGAAGGGAAAAACGCCGTCCACGCCGCTGGCGAGCTTGGCGGCCAGTTCCTGGCGCAGGCATTGGCGCGCCCGGAACAGGCGCGTGCGCACCGTCTGGGGATTGATGGCCAGTTGCGCCGCCGTCTCCTCGACCGAGCAACCCTCGACCTCGCGCAACATGAAGACGATGCGGAAATCGTCCGGCAAAGCATCGATCGCCTTCTCCAGGAGCCCGCGCACTTCCGAGCGCAGGGCTTCGGCTTCCGGATCGGGAATTTCGGCGAGACCGGGAAAGGGAATGACGCGGACGCCGGCTTCTTCCATCACATCCAGGCTCGCGGTCGGGCGGCGGCGCCGCAGCCGGCCGCGCGCCTCGTTCAAGGTGATGGCGGTCAGCCAGGTGCCGAGGCCCGACTCGCCGCGGAAGCCCCCGATCGCGGCAAAGGCCTTGAGATAGGATTCCTGCAGCACATCCTCGGCTTCGTCGTCATTGTTCACTACCGCCCGCGCCACCCGGAAAAGTCGCTGGTTGAAACGCTGCATGATGGCGCGGAACGCATCGCGGTCTCCGCGCTGGGTCAGAAGCAGCAAGCCCTCTTCCCGCATCGCCGCATAATCTGTCGCCGTCTGCCGCATGGGCTCAACGCACCTTTCCCACCATCAGGTGGAGAACCATGTTGGGATGATAACGGCAAAACACCTCGAGCGGGCCGGAATTGCGCAGTCTCGTCTCGCCCTGGGCGCCCGGCTCCAAATCCAGGTCGAAGCTGCCTTTGCGGTCGGTCGCGGTGTGACGGAACATGTCGGTATTCTTCCAAAGAATGGTGTCCCCGGCCTTGAGGCCGGCGGGCGGCGCGGCGAACGCCATGTTGCGGATTTCGATCACATGGCGCGCCGCCTCGGCCGGGTGAGGGTTCGACCAGGCCAGAAACAGCGCGCCAAGGATCAGCCATGCGCCTGCGCGATGGGTCATGTTCTTATTTCGCCAAGCCCATGGCCAGATGTTCGGCATGCTGCTGATGCGCGGTGAACAGCGACAGGCCGGTTTGCAGAAGCGATTTGAGTTCCGGATTCTGGGAATCGGGGATCAACGTGTCTTTCAGCGCGCCGTTGACAGTCTTGTGATACGCCACTTCGTTCGCGACATAGGCGCGGTCATAGGCGGCGCCCGAGAGCTTGCCCAGCTCCGCTAGCTTGGCGGCGGCGGCCTTGGAGAGCGCCTGGCTGGTGGCGTTGTCTTCCGGCGTGACGTTCAACTTCTTCACCAGCGCCAACGCCTTGTCGTTCACCGCCTGATGATCGCGCACCATCTCGCTGGCGAAGGCCTTGACCTCGGCATTGCCGCTTTTGGCCAGCGCCTGCTTGGCGGCGTTGATGTCCAGCACCCCGGCGGTATAGGCGATATGGGCGATCTGGGCATCGTTGGGCTTCTGTCCTTGCGCCAGCGCCGCGCCCGGCGCCAGCAGAAGCGCGGCAAAAATCAGTCGATTCAACATCATGCTCTCCTTTGGCGGGAACGTTTTCGTGCCCGTTCCGCCATTGGATGCAGCCGGCGGGGAAAATGTTCCCGCCTTTCGTGCCTTTGGTTAAACCGCGTGCGCCTTGGCCCAGGTCACCACCTCTTCATGGGTGGCGAACCAGACGTCCTTCTTCGTCTTGGCGTGGCGGATCAGTTCGTCCAGGATCCAGATGCGCGAGCGATAGCCGATGACGTGCGGATGACAGGTGAGCTGGAAGATGCCGCCTTGGTCATAGGCGGCATCGAACTCGCGGCGGAAAATATCGAACACGTCGGTCGGTGGGGTATAAGGCCGCTGCGCCTGGAACCGGTTCATCCAGAAATAGACCGCGTCGTCGCGTACCCATTCCACCGGCAATTCCACGACCCCGCTGGGCTCGCCATTGAGCAGAAGCTCGTAGCAATCCTCGTCCGCCATCAGGGAGGAGTCATAGAGCAGTCCCATCTCCTTCTGGATGCGAAGGGTCGAAGGGCTGAAGTCCCAGGACGGCGTGCGCAGGCCTACCGGCCGCACGCCCGCGATTTTCGTCAGCGTGTCGGAGGCGCGCAGCATCAGGTCGCGCTCGGCTTCATAGGGCAGGACGGAATTCAGCTCATGGATCCAGCCATGGATGCCGATCTCGTGCCCCGCCGCGACCACGGCCTTCTGCTCCTCGGGATGGATCAGCGCGGTCACGGCCGGCACGTAGAAGGACGCACGCACATCGTGGCGAGCCAGAAGGTTCAGGATTCGCGGCATCCCGACCCGGGCGCCATACTGGCCCCAGGACAGCCGCCCGATGGATTTGCCGCCGTCGCGCAACTCATTGGTTTCGTGGTCGGAATCGAAGGACAAGGCGAAGGCGCAGCGCGCCCCCTCCGGCCAGACATCCGGCCTCAGCCGGCGGCCCGCCCGCGCCTGGTCGAGAATTCCCCGCCAATGGGCTTCCGGCCATTGCCAGGGCTGCAAGTCCTTATCCGTCATCACGCGTTTCCTTGAGGGGCACGATCACCGCCAGCGAAAGCAAGGCGCAGCCGCCAATATAGAGAACCGGCGAGAGCGGCGAACCCGTCGCCTTGACCAGCCAGGTGGCGATGAAAGGGCCGAAGCCGCCGAACAAGGCCACGGTGAGACTATAGCCGGTGGACATCCATAAGAGCCGCGACGCGGCGGGGAAAATCTCGGTCACCGCTGCCGGCGCGCCGCCGGAGTAGATCGCGGTCATCAGCGCGAAAACGATCTGCGCCAGGATAGCAAGCGGTGCGCTTTCGCTTTCCACGATCAGCAGAAACAGGGGATAGGACAAAAGCAGGAACCCGCCCGCTCCGACCAGCAGCAGGGGCTTGCGCCCGATCCGGTCGGCCAGAACGCCGAAGATAGGGATGGTCACGGCCAGAATGAACAGGCTGAGCGCGTTGGACCACAGCGCCGCGCTCGCGCCCAGATGGGAATAGCGCGCCGTGAAGACCGGCATGTAAGTGAGGATCGCATAGTAGGCGACCGTCCAGATCACGATGACGCCGCCCGCCCGCACCGCAAGCGCCAAGCCGGCGCGATGGGAAACCGGGCGGCTCTCCTGGGCGATGAAGACCGGCGTCTCCTCGACATGGCGCCACATGTAGAATCCGACGGGAATGATCAGCGCGCCCAACAGGAATGGCAGCCGCCAGCCGAAATCCCCCATCTGTTCCTTGCTGAGCAGCGTCGCAAACAGAGCGGCGATCGCCGATCCCAGCAGCATGCCGGCGGCCACGCTGGATTGCTGAAGGCTGGAGAAGAAGCCGCGCCGGTGCCGCGGCGCCCACTCATAGATGAAGGCGGTGGAACTGCCCCATTCCCCGCCCGCGGAGAAGCCCTGCAGCAGCCGGCAGAACACCAGGAGCCAAGGGGCCGCGGCGCCCGCAACCTCGCGGCCGGGAACCAGGCCGATGCCCGCCGTCCCCACCGCCATCAGCAGGATGGTGAGCAGCAGCGCGACCTTGCGGCCTTTGCGGTCGCCCAACCGGCCGATCAGGATTCCCCCCAGCGGCCGGACGACAAATCCCAGGCCGAAGGTGGCGAACACCGCCAGCAATCCGGTCAGGGGATCGTCCTCGGGAAAAAACTTCTCCGCGATATGAGGCGCCATATAGGCGTAGACGGTGAAGTCGTACCACTCCAGCACATTGCCGGCGGCGGCGGTGAGGACGGAGCGCCACAGTCCGGGCCGCGCCTCCTCTTTCTCCACCGCCTCCCGCATGATCTTGCCCGGCCCCGGTCCCGGCCGCGACTCTAGCCCAGCCTTACCTGGCCAGAAAGTCCGTCACCAGCCCGGGCCCGCGACCTGCCGTGTCGCGACATTGAGCCGGTTGAAGACATTGGTGAGCGAGATCACCAGCAACAATGCCGCAAGGTTTTTCTGGTCGAAATGCTTCACCGCCTCGTTCCACACCGCGTCCGGCACCGGATCGCTCCGGTCCGAAAGCCGTGTCACCGATTCCGACAGAGCGAGTGCGGCCCGTTCCGCGTCATTGAAATAGGGCGTGTCGCGCCAGGCGGCGACCGCGAATAGCCTTTCGTCGCTTTCGCCCGCTTTCTTGGCATGCTTGACGCCGCCATCGATGCAATAGCCGCAACCATTGATCTGGCTGGTGCGCAAATGGACCAGGTGGCCGATAGCCTGGGGAATCCCGCCCTTGGTCGCGGCGGCATAGAGCGCCTGGATCGGCGCCATCGCGTCGGGCAGCACCATCACGGGATTGGGCATTCTGGCTTGCATGATTTTTCTCCTCTTGCATGCTGGGACGCCGTCACATCGGGCGGCCCGGTTTCGTCATGGCATTGACGGACCGGCGTGGAGAAATGTGACCGATGGCCGAAAATAAACCCCTGGCGGAGGATTTCGAGGCCCAGCGGCCCCACTTGCGGGCCGTGGCCTTCCGCATGCTGGGTTCCCTCGCCGAAGCCGAGGATGCGGTGCAGGAAGCCTGGCTGCGCCTGCAATCCGCCGCGCCGGGAAAAATCGACAACCCGCCGGCGTGGCTCACCACCGTGGTGGCGCGCATCTGCCTGGACATGCTCAGGGCCCGCAAGTCGCGGCGCGAGGAACCATTGGATGCCGGGGAACGGATCCTTCCCCGCGCCGAAGCCGATCCCGAGCAGGAGGCGCTTCTGGCCGAAGCGGTGGGCCTCGCCCTGATGGTGGTCCTCACCCGCCTCGATCCGGCCGAACGCATCGCCTTTGTGCTGCACGACATGTTCGCCCTCCCCTTCGAAGACATCGCACCCATTGTCGACCGTTCGGTCGATGCCGCGCGCCAGCTTGCCAGCCGGGCCCGCCGGCGGGTGCAGGGCGGCGAGCCGCCCGCCGCCGAATTGCCGAAGCAACGCGCCGTGGTCGAAGCCTTCCTCAACGCCTCGCGCGCCAACGATCTTGGTGCCCTGATCGCGGTGCTCGACCCCGATGTCGCGTTCCGGAGCGATGCCGCCGCGATACGCATGGGTGGCCCGGAAAAAGTGCGCGGTGCCGAAGCGGTGGCGCGTCTGTTCGCCGGACGGGCGCAAGCGGCGCGTGCCGCGCTGGTGGATGGCGGGTTCGGGGCCATCGTCGCGCCCAGGGGCAAGCTGCTGCTGGCCCTCAGGACAAAAATCGAGAATGGCCGCATCGTCGCGATCGAAGCGGTCGCCGACCGTGCGGTGCTGCAGCGGCTGGAGTTGACGACGCTATCTTAGGAGCGGGAAAGATAAGCGTCGAAGATCGGCGTCACATCCTTGGGCAACGCCGCCTCGGCGGCATAGGTGAAAGTGCTTTTTGCGGCCATCTCTTTGGCGGCGCGCAGGAAGGCGCCCAGCGCGGCGCGCTGCAGCGAGCTTCCCACGCTGATGCGCTTGACCCCGATCCTGGACAAATCCTCCAGGCCGAGCTGCGCTCCCGTCAGGCCCATCACCACATTCACCGGCCGGTCCAGCGAAGACACCACGGAGGCAATGTCCTCGCGCGTCTTCAGCCCCGGCGCGTAGAGAACATCCGCGCCCGCCTCCTGATAGGCCTGCAGCCGCTCGATGGTGTCGCCGAGATCAGGACGGCCCCAGAGAAAATTCTCGGCGCGCCCCGTCAGAGTGAATTTGTACGGCAAGGCGCGCGCCGCCTCGACGGCGGCGAGCATGCGCTCCTTCGCCAGTCCGATGTCATAGATCGGCGCGGCGGCATCGCCGCTCGCATCCTCGATCGAGCCGCCCACGATGCCGCTTTCCCGCGACAGGCGGATGGTTTCGGCGGCGTCTTCCGGCCGGTCGCCGAAACCGTTTTCCAGATCCGGCATTGGCCAGGGTCTGCTCCCGCGTCAGGCTGTTGTCCCGCTGCCCGATGGAAAAGGCATACCCCATGCTGGTGGTGGCCAGCGCCTTGAACCCCATATGCGCCAGGATGCGGGCGGAACCGCGGTCCCAGGGGTTGGGAATGATGAAAGTTTCCCGATGCAAGGCGTGAAAGGCCTCGGCTTTTGCTTTCGTCGCGGGCGAGAGGGCGGCCATGCGGAATGCCTTTCCGGCTGACAGGGAAATGGTTTGGGCGTATGGGAGGTGCCGCAGCCGCCAGGTTAACCGCTTGAGCTTTCCGGTAAAAGTCTTTGCCATCGCGCCGATGATGGATTGGACGGACACGCATTGCCGCGTGCTGCACCGCCTTCTCAGTCGCCGCGTGCTGCTTTACACCGAGATGGTCACCGCCGACGCGATCCTGCGCGGGGACCGCGCGCGGCTGCTGGGTTTCGACGCGCGGGAACATCCGGTGGCGCTGCAACTGGGCGGATCGGATCCCGTCGCGCTGGCCGAGGCCGCGCGCATCGCGGAAGATTTCGGCTATGACGAAGTGAATCTGAATGTGGGCTGCCCGTCGGACCGGGTGCAGTCCGGTCGCTTCGGCGCCTGCCTGATGCGCGAGCCGGCGCTGGTGGCCGATTGCATGGCGGCCATGCGCAAGGCGGTGACCATTCCCGTCACCGTCAAATGCCGGATCGGCGTCGACGACCAGGAGCCGGAGGAAAGCCTGCGCGCATTGATCGGCCGGTGCGCGGATGTGGGCGTGCGGCGCTTCGCCGTGCATGCCCGCAAGGCCTGGCTGGAAGGCCTGTCGCCCAAGGAAAATCGCGACGTGCCGCCCCTGGATTACGATCTTGTCTACCGCGTCAAACGAGAAAACCCGGCGCTGGAGATTTTTCTCAACGGCGGCATTCAAACCCTGGATCAGGCAGAGACACATCTTTCCCATGTCGATGGCGTGATGCTGGGACGCGCCGCTTATCAGAATCCGGCCCTGCTCGCCGACATCGATGCGCGTTTCTTCGGCGATGCGCCATGCGATCTCGATGCGGCGCTGGAAGAATGGTGCGCGTATGTGGAACGCAAACTGGCCGATGGCGCGCGGCTGAACAGCATGACGCGACACATGCTGGGCCTTTTCAACGGGCGGCCGGGCGCGCGCGCCTTCCGCCGCCATTTGAGCGAGAATGCCGTGCGCGACGGCGCCGGCATCGCCGTGCTGCGCGAAGCGCTCGGCTGCCTCGAAGCCGGGTTGTGCGCGGCATGACCCGCCTTCTCCCCTGGGGAGAGGATTTGTGGATCGTGGACGGTCCGGTGGTGAATTTCTTCGGCTTCCGCTATCCCACCCGCATGGCCGCGATCCGGCTTTCGGGCGGCAAGCTTTTCATCTGGTCGCCGGTAAGGCTCGATGGTGAATTGAAGGAAGAGATCGACGCACTGGGCGCGGTCGCTCATCTGGTTTCACCCAACAAGCTGCATCACCTGTCCTTGCGGCAGTGGAAGGAAGCCTATCCTTCCGCGCAGCTTCATGCGCCGCCGGGCCTGGCGAAGAAACGTCGGGACATTCGCTTCGACGCGACATTGGGAAACGAAGCCCCATCCGATTGGGCCGGAGAGATCGACCAGCTATGCTTCGGCGGCAGTCCGGCCATGGCCGAGATCGTCTTCTTCCATCGCAAAAGCCGCACCGCGCTTTTCTGCGACCTGATCGAGCACCTTCCCCGCGGCTGGTTTACCGGCTGGCGCGGGCTGGTCGCCCGGCTGGACGGCATCGTCGAGCCGGATTTCGGCGCGCCGCGCGAATGGCGGATGACGTTCCTGGACCGCAAACTGGCGCGGCTCGCGCTGGGCCGGATTCTGGATTGGCATCCCGGACAGGTCGTCATCGCCCATGGCGATGGCGTCCGGGCGGATGGCGAGGCCTTCATCCGCCGCGCCTTCCGCTGGCTCGCCTGACTATTTCTTCGCCGCGATCAAGGCATCCAGCAAGGCCGGCGTGCCCTCCACCCGTTCCAGATGGGGATAGCGCAGCCCATCGTGATAGGGGATCGAGACCGTCGAGAAGCCATTGTTGCGCTTGATCAGGAGCTGGATCGGGGCCTGGTCGGTCTTGGCTTCGGTGATCGCGTCCTTCAGCTCGTCGGCGTCGTAATCCACCCCGTTCACGCCCACGATCTCGGTGCTGAGGGTGAGTCCTGCTTTGAAGGCGGGGCTGCCCCAGGCCATGTCGATCACGCGGCCGTTGCGATCCAGCGTCATGCCCAGCGAATAGAAGAAATTGTCCTGCTTGCGCCGGCTGTCATTCTGCTGCGTCCGCTCCGACGGCTTGTCGGTATAGACCAGCCGGTAGCCGCCGCGGGTGATGCCCTCGAGCGGCGGCTTGGGCGCCAGATCGGTATGCGCCCTGAGGAATGTCGCCCAGTCATAGGGCATCACATCGTTCAGCGCCTTCACCACATCGTCGAAGGTATAGGTGACGGTGACGAAGCTGCCGTCATTGATCCCGAAAAACGCCTTGGCGAAATCATCCAGCGACTTCTTGCCGTTGGTCTTCTGGCGGATCAGGGAATCGGCATCCAGCCACAGCAGCAGGCCTTCATTGTAATAGTCCTCGCTGCGCTGATAGTTGCGCCAGGGAATGGGCTGGCGGTTGGCGATGATGGGATCCAGCGTGGTGTCCTGCATCGGGCGCCATTGCCGGCCCGCCATGGTGCCGTAATAGGCCGCCTGGTCGGCAAAGGCATCGAGCGCCTGTTGCTTGTTCCAAAGTCCCGACCGGGCGGCGAGCACGAAGCCCCAGAATTGCGTCTGGCCTTCATAGACCCAGAGCAGGCTGCCGCGCATGGGCACATTATAATTGGGCGTCCACAAATCGGCCGGGCGGCGGAATTTGCCGTTCCAGGAATGGGTGTATTCGTGCGCGAGCAGGTCGCGCCCCGATGCGGTCTTGTCCCACTGGGTGAAATATTTCTCGGTGGTGA
>JAFKFF010000488.1 GCA_017307315.1 Alphaproteobacteria bacterium | reverse complement strand
GAGCAAAACGGGAAACACGGGGAACTCCTTTGCGGAACGGGTGAAAGGCGGGGTTTATCTGCCTATTGCGGCTGTTTTGCTACTTGTTCCTTTAAAGCCCCCCTCTGTGCGGCACGCGGGCAAGCCCGCTACCGCACATCTCCCCCCGTCAGCGGCTCCGCCGCACGGGGGGAGAAAGCCGGAACCTGGGCGCACTACCCCTGGCGATGCAGTCCCAGGCCCGCCTCCCCCGCGCATGCGGAGCATGCTGGCGGGTGAGGTGCCGTAGCTGGCTCTCGAGCCAGCGAAGGCGGAGGGGGCCGGATTCATGTGGACAAGAGGTGGTGGCCCCTAGCCAAATTTGGTAAGATTGGGCTTGCTTGCCCACGATATCTGGTAGGCCCGGGCTGGGCCTTTTGGGAGAGGGAGCCTCAGACCATGAACGCCATGAGTTCCATCAACTGGTCCGATGACCGGGTTGAGCAGCTTAAATCTCTTTGGACGGAAGGGCTTTCCGCCAGCCAAATCGCCCGGGCGCTGGGCGGGGTCACCCGCAATGCGGTGATCGGCAAGGTCCATCGCCTGGGCCTGGCCGGCCGGGCCAGCCCCAGCCGGGCCGAGCGCCCCCGGGTCTCGATGTCGCCCAAGGTGCCGTCGATCCGCACCCATCAGCCCCCCGCCCCGGTGGTGGAGGAAGATCCGCTGACCCTGGCCGACGGCAATTTCGCCACCGTGCTGACCATCTCCGACCGCATGTGCCGCTGGCCGATCGGCGATCCTTCGGCGTCGGAATTCCATTTCTGCGGCCGCTCGCCCAAATCGGGCTCGCCCTATTGCGAGGCCCATGCCCGCAAGGCCTACCAGCCGCAGCAGCAGCACCGGCACAAGGACAAGGGACGGATGGCGTCGTAAGGCGGCGTCATCCCACAATGTCATTCCCGGCCGAGCGACGGCGCGCGAGCGCCGTTGCGAGGGGAAGGGAATCCAGGTGGTCGCCACCGGACTCCATTTTTGAAATACTGGATCCCCTTCCCTCGCGCAGTGCGCTCGCCTGGGATGACAGGGAGGATCGATGTCCGTCCACGACTTCACCGCCAAACGC
>JAFKFF010000320.1 GCA_017307315.1 Alphaproteobacteria bacterium | reverse complement strand
GTATAATAGAGAATGCGCTCGGTCGTGGTGGTCTTGCCGGCGTCGATATGCGCGGCGATGCCGATATTGCGATAGCGTTCGAGCGGAGTGGTGCGAGCCATAGTCGTAAGTTCCGTTACCAGCGATAGTGCGAGAAGGCGCGGTTGGCGTCGGCCATCTTGTGGGTGTCTTCGCGCTTCTTGACGGCCGAGCCGCGATTGTTGGCGGCGTCCATCAACTCACCCGACAGGCGGCCTTGCATGGTGGGCTCGTTGCGGCCGCGCGCGGCAGTGATCAGCCAGCGGATGGCGAGTGCGCGGGCGCGATCGGTGCGCACTTCGACCGGCACCTGATAGGTGGCGCCGCCGACGCGGCGCGACTTCACTTCGATGGCCGGCGCGACATTGCGCAGCGCTTCGTGAAAGACGACCAGCGGGTCCTGCTTGGTCTTGGAGGCGATGGTGTCGAAGGCGCCGTACATGATGCCTTCGGCGGCCGACTTCTTGCCATCATACATCAGGCTGTTCATGAACTTGGCGAGGACCAGATCGCCGAACTTGGCATCCGGGTTGATTTCGCGGCGCTCTGCGCGGTGGCGGCGGGACATCTTTATCTTCCTCGATTATTTGGGACGCTTGGCGCCATAGAGCGAACGGCGCTTCTTGCGGTCCTTGACGCCCTGGGTATCGAGCACGCCGCGGATGATGTGATAGCGCACGCCCGGAAGGTCCTTGACGCGGCCGCCGCGGATCAGGACCACGCTGTGCTCCTGAAGATTGTGGCCCTCGCCCGGAATATAAGTCAGTGCTTCGAAGCCGTTGGTCAGGCGCACTTTCGCGACCTTGCGAAGCGCGGAGTTCGGCTTCTTGGGCGTCGTCGTATAGACGCGCGTGCAGACCGCGCGCTTTTGCGGGCAGCTCTGAAGGGCCGGAACCTTGTTGCGCTTCGGCTTGGCGCCGCGCGGCTTGCGAATGAGCTGATTGACTGTCGGCATTCCACTTCCTCTTTTCATTCCCGCGCGGCCGCACGGGATGAGCGAAACCAAAAACCGGACGCGGGCGATGCCGCCCGGTCCGAACTTGCGGAGGACTGAGGGCCAAGCCCCGAGTCGCGCGTCCAAAGCTCTTAAACTGGCTTCCCAGCAGCGTTTTTGCGGTTTTTCCGCAGACAGCCTGCCCTGGAAGGTGGCGCTATATATCCAGAGGGGATTAAGGGGTCAAGCGCGCGGGAAAGGATATTTCAAGGTTATTGCGGGGGCATGGGCGCGCGCGAGACCCTCCGTCCCCGGCCGCCCGAAAGATCCCCGCTCGGACAGAAAGTTGTCGGAACAAACATAAGTTAGACGCGATCCCGGGATAGACCGGTTCGAACCATTTATCCGCATGTTCGAGATCAAGAATCTCCACTAACATTCGGAATTTCCGCATTATTTTAATTAAATGACAGCGCGCCATTCTCCGGCCTCTGATCGTTCGTCACCCAAGGCCAGTTGCGCCATCCGTCAGGCTAGGCCTAAATCCCGCCCTCTGCATTGAATCGGCGGTCATGGCCCAGCCTGTTTCCATCCCGGTCGCAAAGAAGCCGCTCCTGGCCCGGCTTGCGATCCTGTTTGCCGTTGCCGCCTTCCTGGTCCAGGGCCTTGCGGTTCAAATCCATATCCATGGGCTGCCCGCCAAAGCGACTCACCTGGCCGGCTCGGTCCAGCTGACCGCGCCAGCGGCCCCCTTATCCCAGGATCCTTACGACCCCGCCAATTGCCCCCTGTGCCAGGAGGCCTTGCACGCCGGGACCTATATCGTTCCGGCGGCTGCGGAGTTCTTCCTTCTTCTGAACGCGGTCGCCCTCGCGCCTGCCTTCACGATTGCCCCCCGCCCTGTGGCCGAGCCGCAACCGGGCTGGCAGAGCCGCGCTCCACCCCGCCGCTAAACCCCTCCCATTGTTTCGCCACCGGTCCGGCCCGTTCCGGACCCGTGCCTTGCCGCCTTTGCGGCGGCATTCCCTTTTCCGGAGTGATTTATGCGTTGCCATTCTTCCCGTTATTCGTTCCGTCACCTCAAGCGCGGCCTTCTCGCCGGCGCGGCGGGTGCGGCCCTCTTCGCCGGCCCCGCCTTTTCCCAATCCCATTCGACCGAGACGGTGGTGGTGACCGCCTCGCCGCTCACCGGCCATGGCGACAGTCTCGCCTCGATTTCCTCGCGGGTCGATGCCACCGACATCCTGCGCTCGGGTGGGTCGACCCTGGCCGATGCGCTGGCCGATATTCCCGGAGTCAGCACCAGCGGCTTCTCCGCCGGCTCGGGCCGCCCCATCATCCGGGGCATGGACGCCAGCCGGGTACGCGTGCTGGAAGACGGCACCTCCAGTTCCGACGCCTCCGACATCGGTCCCGATCATGGCGTGCCGATCGATCCCTTGTCGGCGCGCAGCATCGAAGTGGTGCGGGGCGCGGCGACTTTGCGCTATGGCAGCCAGGCCATCGGCGGCGTCGTCAACGCCATCAACAACCGCGTGCCGACCACCCTTGCGGTCGCGCCCAGCGGAGAAGTCAGCGGCGGCTTCGATTCCGTGTCGAATGCCGGGGAAATCGCGATGCTGGGCGATGCCAGTATCGGCAATTTCGCCTTTCACGCCGACGGATTCTATCACAAGACCCAGGACTATGAGACGCCATTGGGGGTTCAGGCCAATTCCTACTTCCGCGGCGACGGCGTTTCGCTGGGCTCGTCCTATTTCTTCGGCGACAACAGCCGGGTGGGCGGCGCCGTCATCCATTACGACTCCAATTATGGCGTGCCCAGCGATACGACCTATATCGACATGCGCCAGACCAAATACCTTCTGGGTTCGTCGCTGGCGCTCGACAGCGGCGTTCTGCAGACGCTGAACATCAATGGCAGCTACGGCAATTACTCGCATGAGGAAAAAAATCCCGACGGCTCGGTCAACTCGACCTTCAAAAACAAAGAGGTGGATTTGCGGGCCGAAACGCTTCTGGGCGGGATCGGGCCGTTCCTGAGTTCGGCGGTGGGCATTCAGGTGCAGAACCGGGCCTTCCAGGCCCTGGGCGAAGGGGCGGATTATCTGCTGCCGACCCTCACCCAGAATTACGCCGGCTTTTTCTTTACGGAGATAAAGCTCACCGACACGGTCCATATGGAAGGGAGCGGACGGCTGGAATATGTGAAGGTCCAGGGCACGCCCGCCTCCGACAATTTCACCAGCCGCGATTTCACGCCGGCCAGCGCAGCCTTGGGCGTGCTATGGGAAGCGAGCGAACATGTGAAGCTGGGTTTCACCGGCTCCAGCACCGGCCGCGCACCGGCGCAGACCGAATTGTTCGCCCGCGGCGCGCATGACGGTCCAGGCACTTTCGAGACCGGAAACCCACTCCTGAAGATGGAGCGCGCCAATTCGACGGAAGCCTCGCTTCGGCTGCGTTATGACGATTTCACTTTGAATGGCAGCGCCTACTACACCGCCTTCGACAATTACATCTATGGGGCGTTGACGGGAGCCACCTGCGATGAGGAGGGCAATTGCGGCATCGGCAATGGCGAGGATCTGCGTCAGCTGAACTATACCCAGGGCGCGGCGTATTTCCGCGGCCTGGAAGGCAAGGCTTCCTATTCCTTATGGAAGGACGGCAGGGGCGGAACGCTGAAGTTCAATGCTCTGGGCGATATGGTCCGCGCCACCCTGACCGGCGGGGTCAATGTTCCGCGAATTCCGGCCTGGCGCGCGGGCGGCGGACTGTCCTGGGAAAGCGATCCGGTCGATACCGGCTTTCAGATCCTGAAGATCGGCGACCAGAACGACCCCGGCCCCTTCGATACGCCGACACCGGGCTATGTTTCGGTCGACGCCCATCTGAGCTGGCGTCCCTTCAAGGATCGCAACTGGGAATTTTCCCTGATCGGCCAGAATTTGGCGGATGAAGTGGTGCGCAACCCCGCTTCGCTGAACAAGGATCTGGTGGTGATGCCGGGCCGCAATATCCGCCTGGTGGCCAAGCTGGCGACAAACTGAGGAGCGAAGAACGCGGCCTATTACCGGCGCAAGCGCGTCTGCGTTCTCAACTCTTGAGAACGCAGACGGCTAGCCGAACAGGTCGTAGCGTGTGCCGCACACCCGCGCTTCATGTTCCAGAAGCCGCCGCTTCAGCGCCAGCCCGCCACCGAAGCCGACAAGGCTTCCGTCGCTGCCGATCACCCGATGGCAGGGCACGATCAGGGCGATGGGGTTGGCGTTGTTCGCGGCACCCACGACCCGGGCCGCCCCCGGCTGGCCGATGGTCTTTGCGATGGCCCCGTAAGACACGGTGCGGCCGAACGGAATATCACTCAGCGCTTTCCACACTTGCAGATCGAATCCCTGCCCGTCCGGCAGCAATTCGAATTCGAAGACTTGCCGGTTGCCGGCCGAATATTCGTCGACCTGGCGGCGAACGTCTTCCAACGCGTCCGTATTTTGCTCCGCTTCGCGGTCCACGCGCTCCGCATCGTCACTGCGAAAACGAAACCGCAACAGGCGCCCGGCCTCGTCCACCCAGGCGGCGAAAAGACCGAACGGTGTCTCGATCCGGTCCCAGTAGCGCTTCATGCGGCCTCCTTTGCCACCGGTTCCTTGAGATAGGTCCAAAGGTGCATGGTGGCGAGGCTGCGATAAGGCGAAAAACCCATCATCAGGCTTTTGACCTCGTCATGGCCCGGCCGCTCCGGCAGCTTGTGCAGGCGCTGCAGCGCCGTGGCGAGCGCGCTGTCGCCCACAGGCGCGGCATCGGCGAAGCCACCTCGCAGCATGGTGTAGCGCGCCGTCCAGGTGCCAACGCCATGAAGCGCGGTGAGCTTCTTTTCCGCCGCGACGGCCGAACCGCGCGGCAGGCCTTCGATATCGAGTTCGCCCCTGGCCACACTCTCCGCCGCCCCGATCAGATACGCCGCCTTGGAGCGGGAAAAACGGCGCTTGTTGAGCGCGGCCACGCTCATATCGGCCACCCGTTCGGGCGTCGGATGGGTGCGCATCGTTCCTACCCTTTCACCCGCCATGCGAATGATTTCGCTGCGCAGGCTGGACGCGAATTTCACGTTGATCTGCTGGCCGATAATGCCCCAGGCCAGGCCATCGAAACCGGTCGGGATATTGGGGAGGCGCAGGCCCCGCCTGGGCGCGGCGAATTCGGCATGCCGCGTTTCAAACGGCGCGGTTTCATTGTTCAACCCCAATATCTTCAAGGCGGCCTCGTGCAGGAAAGCCAGGCTGGCACGGCTCAGTTTTTGCTCCGCATGAATGCGGACCCAGATGCCCTCTTTCTCCAGCGACAATTCCAGGATCGCGGGCCCATCCCCGGTCAGGAGCGCCTTCCAGATTCTGCCGCCCTCGCTTTTCTCGCACAGGCTTTCCGGATCGCGGGCGTGGTAGGCGAGCACCTCCTTGGCGCGATAGGCCGATGGCATCTGCAGGAGAAAGACGTTCGACAACGCCCGGTAGGCGCCCGGCGTCATGCGGGTCAGCGCAAGAAACTGCCGGTGAAAGACGGACTCGCTTTCGAAGCCGGCGGCGTAACCCACATCCACCACTTTGGTGTTGCTGCCGAGAAGCAATCCCGCGGCATGACGGACGCGCTCGCGCCTCAGCCATTGCGCGGGCGCCAGATGCGCGTGTTCGCGGAACAGGGCCCCCAGCTTGGTCAGGCTGACGCCCGCCCCTTTCGCCAGGCCCGAGGCATCGGCAAACCCGGACGGATTGGTCCTCACGCGCTCCGCCAGCCCTTCGAACAAAGCGCTGTTCTCGTCCTCGCCGCGATAGAAGAGATCCGGGCGGCAGCGCTTGCAGGCGCGCAGGCCCGCCGCCTGGCACTCCGCTTCCGTTCGGAAAAGAGTGACATTCTCCTTCTTGGGCGGATGGGTGGGACAGGAGGGCAGGCAATAGATGCCCGTGGTGCGAACACCGATCAGGAACTTGCCGTCGAATTTGCCGCTGCGGGCTTCCTCGCGGGTCCAGGAAAAAGGTTCGGGCAATTTCATCGGCCGAGATTAGCGCGACACCCGCCCTGCCGCCTCCTGATTTGCGCTTTGAATATGGGTTCGCGGCGGACAAAGAAAAAGGGCCGCCCGAACGGGCGGCCCTGATTCTTCGGTAAAAGATACCCTATTCGGCAGCCGGCGCCGGCGCTTCCAGGGCCGCGACGGGCTGCTGCGCCGCCGCTTCCGCCTGGATCGCCTTGTCGCGTTCCGTCGCGATATGGCGAAGCCGCGCGATGGCGCCGCCGGTACCGGCCGGAATGAGACGCCCCACGATGACGTTCTCCTTCAGGCCTTCCAGCATGTCGACCTTGCCGTTGACCGCCGCGTCGGTGAGGACGCGGGTTGTCTCCTGGAAGGACGCCGCTGAGAACACCGAACGGGTCTGGAGCGACGCCTTGGTGATACCCAGAAGGATCGCCCGTCCGTCGGCGCCCTTGCGGCCATCGGTCTCCGCCTTCTTGTTGGCGCTTTCCAGTTCCGACGCGTCGACATGCTCGCCCGCGATCAAGGTGGTCTCGCCCCCTTCGACGATCTCGAGCTTCTGCATCATCTGGCGGCAGATCACTTCAATATGCTTGTCGTTGATCTTCACGCCCTGCAGGCGATAGACGTCCTGGATTTCCTTGACCAGATAGGTCGCCAG
>JAFKFF010000507.1 GCA_017307315.1 Alphaproteobacteria bacterium | reverse complement strand
GGGACACCCGGCGACAGCGACAAATATCCCCGCGTCAATATGGTGGCCCGCCATGAAGGCGCGCGAGCCGGGCGTTGCGTTCATTTCAACGGCCATCTCGACGTGGTGCAGACGGGGGCGGGCTGGACGGTGGATCCCTTCGCGGGCCTGGTGCGCGACGGCAAAGTCTATGGCCGCGGCGCCTGCGATATGAAAGGCGGTATCGCGGCGGCGGTGGTCGCGGTCGAGGTCCTGATCGATTCCGGATTGGACTTGCCGGGCGCGCTGGAAATTTCCGGCACCGTGGACGAGGAATCCGGCGGCTATGGCGGCGTCGCCTATCTCGCCGAACGCGGCTGGTTCTCCAAGCCCCGGGTGGATCATGTGATCATTCCCGAACCCTTGAACGTGGACCGGGTGTGCATCGGCCATCGCGGCGTCTGGTGGGCCGAGATCGAGACCATGGGCCGCCAGGCACACGGATCGATGCCGTTTCTGGGCGACAGCGCCATCCGGCACATGAGCGCGGTCCTGGAAAAATTCGAGCACCAGCTCTATCCGGCGCTGGCGGCGCGCCGCTCCGACATGCCGGTGGTGCCGCCGGGAGCGCGGCAATCCACCCTGAACATCAATTCCGTGCATGGCGGCGAAGGCGAAGAGTTCGAGGGCCTGCCCTCGCCCTGCGTGGCGGATTCCTGCCGCATCGTGATCGACCGACGTTTCCTGATCGAAGAAGATTTGGAGTCGGTGCGTGGAGAAGTGGCGGCGCTGTTGGATGGCCTGGCGGACGAACGGAAGAATTTCCGCTACGCCATGCGCGATCTCTTCAGCGTCCAGCCCAGCATGGCGGACCGCGACGGCCCCGTTGCCACGGCGACCGCAAAGGCGGTGCGGCGCGTCCTGGGGCGGGACGCGGAAATCGTCTGCTCTCCTGGAACCTACGACCAGAAGCATGTCGACCGCATCGGGCGGTTGAAGGAATGCATCGCTTATGGGCCGGGCGTTCTGGACCTGGCCCATCAACCGGACGAATGGGTGGGGATCAAGGATATGGTGGATTCCGCCAAGGTCATGGCGCTCGCCACGCATGCGCTGCTGTTCGAGG
>JAFKFF010000506.1 GCA_017307315.1 Alphaproteobacteria bacterium | reverse complement strand
CGCGCAGCAGCAGCACTGCCTTTATGGGCTTTGTTGTACTGCTCCGTCTCGTAGGCCAGAACACGCTTTATCTCAGCTTCCGATTTACCTGCGTCTTCCCCTTCACGTCGGATCTTGGTCAGCTTTTCCTGAAGAGTTGTCTCATTCTCCAGGGCTTTGGCGTAACTCTTGTCGAACGCAAGACGCGCAGTCAGCACACGGGAGGATTCCTGCTGCTGCACGGCTGCGATTTTTTCGGCATCAGCTTTTTCGTAGAGCGCCCACACCGGATCGGGCACCGGCTCGTCATGGGTGTCGATCAGCAGGTCTTCGCCCCGGCTGTGGCCCGCCAGGTGCATCTGGCGTACCCGGTCCGCCGGAATGCCCGCCAGATAGGCATCGGTATCGAAGCCGTGATTGGTGCCGCTGACATAGATCTTGTTGCCGTCCAGCAGCAGATAGCAGCCGGTGCGCCGGCACATCTCCGTCAAAAACTCCCACTCGCTCATCTGATCGTCGGCGAAGGTGAGATAGGTGGAGGCATTCTCCATCAGCAGCGGACGTTTCAGCACGTCCTGGGCGCGGTCGATGTTGGCGCAGACCAGGTCCATCGCCTCTTGCGTATAGGGCATGGGCAGAAGGTCGTGGGAATTGAAGCCTTCGACGCCCGTCCAGCACAAATGGTCCGACACCCAGAGCGGATCGATGCGGTCGGCCAGCGCCTTCAGACGGCGGAGATAATCGGGCTTCACGCCGTCGGCGGAGCCGATGGACATGGAGACGCCGTGCATCGCCACCGGATAGCGCTCGCGCACCCGCTCCAGGACGTGAAGCGGCCGCCCGCCCGCGACCAGGAAATTCTCGGAAATCACTTCCACGAAATCGACCGGAACATCCTCTTGCAGGAATTCGTCAAAATGCGGCGGCCTGAGGCCGAGGCCGAAACCTTCAAACAGGGGAATGGCGGTCATCATGTTCCCAAAAAGTCATATGGACCCGGCGCTGTCCGCGACGGGTCCATCGACACGCGGCGGCAAGCCGCCATCATAACAGACTTACGGCGTGGTCTTGCCGCCGGCCTTGGTGCAGGCGTCCGAGGACATCA
>JAFKFF010000505.1 GCA_017307315.1 Alphaproteobacteria bacterium | reverse complement strand
CGGCTATGCGGCCGATTGCGTCGCGATGGAAATCCTGCGCCGGATCGAGCGCGAAGCGGCCGCCCATCCGGGCGCGGAACTGATCGTCGCGGCGGCGCCGGATGTCACCGCCTGGTTCAATCGGCATGCGGAGGAGGTTGGTGCGGGCCTTGCCCGCCGGGGTGCGGGCCGGGTGCGCTTCGAGGCGCGAGCGGGCGCGGGACGGGGATATGATGTCGTCCACGCCTGAGACGGCTCTGAAGCCTTGTCCCGTCTGCGGCAAGCCCGGGCAGGCCCGTCACGCCCCCTTCTGTTCCAAGCGCTGCGCCGATATCGATCTGGGCCGTTGGCTGAAGGGCGGCTATGCCATTGCCGGGGAGACGGACACGGAAGCCCGCAAGCCGGACACGTCCGATCCGGACGAGGGGCAAGCCTCGGAGGATTAACGTTTTTTGCCGGGTAGGGCGGGCACTGGGCCTGGCCGCTGGACAGGGCCGGACCTGTCCTCTATGAAGCCCAACCTTCCGCCTTTCGGCGCATGCCCAGGTAGCTCAGTCGGTAGAGCAGCGGATTGAAAATCCGCGTGTCGGCAGTTCGATTCTGTCCCTGGGCACCACCGGCTTTTTTTCGCCGAAGAATTTCGCGAGGCAGGAAACGGGAATTGTCCGTGGGCCATTTTCCCATGGAAAAGTCGGCGGAGCGGCAGTTTCCTGTCCTTTTTCGGGAACCAGCTTGCGCCTGCGCTGTTTTGTTGGCAGCGAAATGCGCCACGGCGCTTGTATCTTCTATATAGTGTTTCGGACGGATGCCTGATCGCCAGATCCAGAACCGTGCAGAGATGAATTGGGACGAGGACGAACCGGACCCGCGTCCCGCACGGGACAGTTTTACGCCGCTTTTCGGTCAGCCCGAGCAAGGCGGCTATCTGCCGTCGAAGGATGATCAGTCCTGGCGCGAGCAGGAAGCCTTGCGGCTGGGCTATTTCACGCCGCGCGCCGATGTCTCGCAAAAGACGGACTGGGTTGCGGTTCCGCCCGCGCGCGAAATGATTCCCATCGACGAAGACCTGGCTCCGCCCGAAGTTTCACGGGACGAAGTGGAAGTCCC
>JAFKFF010000504.1 GCA_017307315.1 Alphaproteobacteria bacterium | reverse complement strand
TTTGGACAAAAAGGCCAGGGCTTGTAGGAACTCTTGAATAGCGGAATCACGCAGTAAGTAATTCCTCTCTACTGTAAATTTTTGAATATGTTCTTCAATGGTAGGTCTTTTACCGTCCAAGTCTCGTTCTCGCTTCCCGATGCCGTAGCCCCATGATGTCAGGCGAGGTTCGGTTTCAAGAACTTTCATCATCAGAACTCGGCCAACAGAAAGGTAAAACGGTTCGGGAGTCACATCAAACTGATGGATTGATAAATACGATTTAAATCGCGCTGCATCTGCCTGCACGACTATGATCGAGCTATCTTTCAGGGTCGCCAAAAGAGCTGCGTGAGATTTGAAACCTAATCCACGGGCAGCAGCTTCGCATCTGTGGGAGGATTTCACATTAGGGAGGCTATTGGCCAATCCGGTTTTTATGGTTTTTAGGATTGATGCCGAAAGTGGTGTAGCGAACGCAAACATGCACATCCTCGATAGGAATTGCAGTTCGCCGATTACGCAGCAATCCACTGGATGAGCGGTTTGCGGAATGAGAATCAGGAATATAGCGAACGTTTGACCCGGCGACAGGTCGATGGTGTTCGTACCCAATTAGAAGGTTAACACCTGAATCCTGAACGTCAAGCTATGACAGGAGATTAGTTCATCTCGGCTCGCAATTGCTGACGCAGGACGTCGATCGGCACCAGGGCGCCGGCCGGCGTCTCGAACTGCCAGAAGGTCCAGCCGTTGCAGGCATCCAGGCCCTGGACATGCGCGCCCATGCGGTGGATCGAGCCGCTGGCGTCGGCGCAGACGAGGGTGCCGTCCGCCCGAACCTTCGCCTTTTGGTGCTTGCGCGAGCCATGAAGCACCGTGCCGGGCGGCAGAAGGCCGCGCTCCACCACCCAGCCGAAGGGAATGCGCGGTTCGGCGCGCTTGGACTTTGCGGTCTCCAGCGCTTCGCCATCGGCCGGCATCACCTCGGCGATGCGGGCGCGGGCGATATCGGCATAGGTCTTTTCGCGCTCGATGCCGATGAAACGGCGGCCCAGCCTTTTGGCGACCGCGCCGGTGGTGCCCGATCCGAAGAAGGGGTCGAGGATCACAT
>JAFKFF010000484.1 GCA_017307315.1 Alphaproteobacteria bacterium | reverse complement strand
TGGAAAAGGAGATACGCGACTTCGCCCCCGACGCGGTGCACATCGCCACCGAAGGCCCGCCCGGCATGAGCGCGCGCCATCTGCCTGAAACATGGCATCGAACTATCCACCTCCTCCCACACACGCTTTCCCGAATATGTCCGCGCCCGCTTTCCGCTGGTGCCCGAAGAACTCGTCTATCGCTGGCTGCGCTGGTTCCACGGCCCCGCCACCGCGATGATGGTGGCGACCGAAAGCCTGACGCGCGAAATGGCCGCCCACGGCTTCACCAACCTGCGCATCTGGTCGCGCGGGGTCGATGTGGACCGCTTCCGCCCCATTCCCGGCGTGTCCCTGCCTTACGAACAACCGATCTGGCTCTATGTCGGCCGGGTGGCGGTGGAAAAGAACATCGAGGCCTTCCTGGCGCTGGATCTGCCGGGCACCAAAGTCGTGGTCGGTGACGGGCCGGCCCGCGCCCACCTGGAAAGCCGCTACCCCAAAACCGTCTTCCTGGGCGCCTTGTCGGGAGAAGCGCTGGTCAGGATTTATGCCGGCAGCACGGTCTTCGTGTTCCCCAGCCGGACCGATACGTTCGGGCTGGTGCTACTGGAAGCCCTGGCCTGCGGCCTTCCGGTTGCCGCCTATCCGGTTCAGGGGCCCCTGGACGTGGTTGGGGGGGCTCCGGTGGCGGTGCTGGACGAGGATCTGCATCGGGCCTGCCTTGCGGCCCTTCAGATCGCCCGACGCCCCGGCCCGCTCAGGCCCCGCGCCTTTGCCGAGGCCCGTTCCTGGCGTGCCTGCACCCTGCAGTTCCTGCGCAACATCGTGGTCGAGCCCGACGCGCCTTAAAATCGTTCCGATGAAAGAACTTAATGGCCGGAACGGCCCGTCCGGCGGCCTTTCGCCTGCCTTTTTCCCGCGCTAGAACCTGAAGAAACCGAAGCAAAGTTCCGACATGACGCCGCCCCCCCGCGCCGCATCGCCTCTGGGCCGGCCTTTTCTGTCGGCCCGGGAACTTGCCTTCCTGATTCTCACGATCCTGTTTTGGGCCGGTTTCGTCATCGCGCTGGGCAAGGACACCCTGCCCGAGGCCATCGCCGTGGTCGATCCCAACCGGCTC
>JAFKFF010000319.1:1895-12616 GCA_017307315.1 Alphaproteobacteria bacterium | reverse complement strand
AGCACGCATGACGCTCAATCGATTCGCCGTCCTCGGCCTGGCCCTTTTGCCGCTGGCGGGCTGCAACACGTCCAAAGTCAATTTCTGTCCGGTGCCGGTGATCCTGGCCGATGCGTCCCAGCTTGTGATCTTCCGGGAAGGCGCGCCGCTGGCTTTCAAGGGCATCGCCGAAGGGGTGGATAATTCCAATTTCTACCTTCAGACCGACCGCGGCGCCTTCATTCTCACGCTTTATGAAAAACGGGTGCGGACCGACGACCTGCCCTTTTTCCTGGCGCTGATGGGGCATCTGGCCAAGCACGGCCTTTCCTGTCCCCAGCCGCTGCGCGACCGCTCCGGCGCCCAGTCCTTCACCCTCAAGGGCCGCGCGGGGGCGATTTTCACATTTCTGAATGGCGTTTCCCTGCGCAAACCCGAGCCCGCCCATTGCGGCGCGGCCGGGCGGGCGCTGGCACAGATGCATGAAGCCGGACGCGATTTCACGCTTTTCCGCGCCAATGCGCTGGGGCCCGCCGGATGGCGAGAGCTTGCCGACGCAACCCGGCTGCGCGCCGACGCGGTGGAGCGCAATCTCGGAGCCTGGAGCGGGCCTGGCCGGCAAGCCTCCCTTCCGGCGTCATTCATGCCGATCTTTTTCCCGACAATGTGCTTTTCACGCAGGAAAACGTGTCGGGCCTGATCGATTTCTATTTCGCCTGCAACGACATGTACGCCTACGACCTAGCGGTCACGCTGAACAGCTGGTGCTTCGAAAGTGATGGCGCCTACAATGTCACCAAGGGCCGGGCGCTGATCGCAGGCTATCGCGCCGTACGGACGATGACGCCCGAAGAAGAAAGCGCGCTGCCGCTTCTCATGCGCGGCGCCGCCCTGCGATTCCTTCTCACCCGCCTTTTCGACTGGCTCAATCCCGATCCCAATGCGCTGGTGCGGCCCAAGGACCCCCGCGAATATGCCAAGCGGCTGCGCTTCCATCTGACGGTGAAACAGTCCAGCGAGTATGGGCTGTGACGACGGGGCATCGACCGGAAAAAACGGGAACGGCGTCAACCGCGAGCGGCTTTTCGTCCGGGCCCGCGACCAAAATCATCGAGTTGTTCACCGATGGCGCCTGTTCCGGCAATCCCGGCCCCGGCGGCTGGGCTGCGATCCTGCGCAGCGACGCCCATGAGCGCGAATTGAGCGGTGGCGAAACGCACACGACCAACAACCGCATGGAGATGACGGCGGTGATCGAAGGCCTGCGCGCGATCAAGACGCCGGCCGATGTCTCGATCCACACCGATTCGAAATATGTGATGGATGGCGCGCGCAGCTGGCTGCCAAATTGGAAGAAGCGTGGCTGGAAAACGGCCGACAAGAAACCGGTGAAGAACGAAGATTTGTGGCGCGCGCTGGACGAACAGCAGATCCGTCACCTCTCCGTCACCTGGACCTGGGTGCGGGGTCATTCCGGCCATGTCGAGAACGAGCGGGCGGACCAGTTGGCGCGCGAAGCGATCGCGCGCCAACGTTAGGTTGGGTCGCACGCCCGGACGGAAAACCGTTGCGCGCCCTTCGGGCACGTCACACTTTTCCTGGGCGATGCTCCGTGGCGCGCGAAGCGATCGCGCGCCAGCGTTAGCCGGGCCGCCTGCCCTGCGCGCAGATCCTAAAGCAGCCCCACCATGTGGTCGGCGCTGGAGACTTCGAAGGCGCCCGGCGCTTCGACATTCAGCGCCTTGACCACGCCGTTATCGACCACCATCGAATAACGCTGGCTGCGCCGGCCCATGCCGAATTTTCTCGCGTCCATTTCCAGGCCCAGCGCGCGGGTGAAGTCGCCATTGCCGTCGGCCAGCATCATCACCTTGTCGCCGGCGCCCTGGGACTCGCCCCATGCGCCCATCACGAAAGCATCGTTGACCGAAAGGCAGGCGATGGTGTCGATCCCTTTCGCCTTCAGGTCCTCCGCATTGTTGATGTAGCCGGGCAGATGCTTGGCCGAGCAAGTCGGGGTGAAAGCGCCGGGGAGCGCGAACAGCGCCACCTTCTTTCCCTTGAAAATCTCATCCGTGGTCACCGGCTTTGGACCGCCATCCTTCATCTGCATGAGGGTGGCGGAAGGGATCGTGTCGCCGATCTTGATGGTCATGGCAGTCTCCGTGGAAAAGGGTGGAACGCCCGGATCAGGGCAAAGTTGCCGTTGCAGCCTCATAATGCCGCGCAATGAAGGTCAAGGTATCGGAGGGCGACAAGGGTGGCGAGAAATAGAAGCCCTGGCCGAAAGCGCAGCCCAGCGACGCCAGCCAGGCGGCATCCTCGGCCGTCTCGACGCCCTCCACCACCACCGTCCGCTTCAAATCATGCGCCAGGGCGACGATCGATTGCAGCACGCGGGCGGAATCCTCGCTGATCGTGCCGTCGGGCTGGCGGCGCAAAAAGGCCTTGTCGATCTTCACCGTGTCGAAAGGCAGATCGCGGAACCGGCTGAGGCTGGAAGCGCCGACGCCGAAATCGTCCATCGCCAATCCCGCGCCCAGTTCGCGCAGCCGGACCAGGGTGGCGGCAAGGTCGCCTTCTTCCGTGACGGCGCTTTCCGTCATTTCCAATGCCAACGTGCCTTGCGCCAGCGCGTTGCGATGAACGGCTGTGCTCAGGAACGCCTCGAAGCCGGGATCGCGCAGCTGGCGTGCCGAAAGATTGACGCTCACGAAAAGCGGCGGCGACAAGGGAAAATAACGCTGCCAATGCGACAGATCGCTGGCGGCGCGCTCCAGCGCGAAGCGGCCCAGCGGCACGATCAAGCCGGTTTCCTCGGAATGGGCGATGAAGCCGGACGGCGCCACCAATCCCTTGGCGGGATGGCGCCAGCGCAGCAAAGCTTCAAATCCCGCCACCCGGTGATCGGAAAACCGCATGATCGGTTGATAGAAAATCTCGATCTGGTCGGTATCGAGCGCCTGACGCAGGTCCGATTCCAGTTCGACGGCATCGGTGCGGGCTTGCGCTTCCAGTTCGGGCACATAGACCAGGGCGCAGGCGCCTCCCCGCGCCTTGGCGGCGGAGAGCGCCAGTTCGGCGTTGCGCAGCAAGCGCGCAGGATCCGCTTCTCCCGCCGCGACCCCCACGCTGGCAGGCGCGAAGACATTGCGTCCGGCATGGGGATGGGGCGGATTGCACAACTCGACCAGCGCGTCGCCCAACCCCTGGGTATCGGCCGCGCTTGCGGCAAAGAACAGCGCAAAGCCGTCTCCGCCGATGCGGAAGAGCTGCGCCTCGGCACCGAAACGATCGTTGAGGCGATGCGCCGTCTGCACAAGGATCGCGTCGCCGCCATCGTCGCCGATACTGGCGTGAATGGCCTTGAAACGGTCGAGATCGAGCAGCGCGAGCTGGCCGTCACGCAAGGCCGCGCCCCGTTGCGCCATCGCGTCCATCAGAGCCCCGCGCGAGCCAAGCCCGGTGAGCGGATCGCCTTCCGCGGGCGCCGGCTCCTTGCGATCGGTGACGTCGCTGAGAAGGCCCAGGCAATCCGACGGCACGTCTTGGTCGGTGACGATGCTGGCGCGCAATTCCAGCCAGCGCCAACTTCCGGCCGGTCCTTGAACGCGGAACTCCAGCCGGAATGCCTGTCCCGGCTGGGTCCGGAACATCTCCAGCGCTTCGCGATAGGTTTCCAGATCGTCGGGATGCAGGCGCGCCATCCAGTCCGCATGCGAAAGCGTCGCCCGGTGCGCCGGCAGATCCGCCATCGCGGCCGCATCCGCCGACAGGGTGAGAAGTTGTGCCCGGAAATCGAGGTTGAAAACGCCTTGGTGAGCGGCCCCGATCGCCGCCAGGGCCAGATGCGCGAAGGGCAGCGATGGATCGAGCGCGGTTTCGGGCACCGGCTGGGCTTCCAGAAGGCGCGCCGCCTTGGAACCATGAAGGAACGGCAGAACCGCGATTTCCTCGCTGGCGATGACCGCGAGCGCCAGACCGTCCGCCGCGAAGCCGCCGGTGGTGACAGGCGCGGTCAAGGTTTCGCCCAGCCCGCCCAGGCTGGTGATGGCGGCCGCCAAAGCCACCAAGGCAAAAGCGGCGGCACCGGGCGCGATCACCTGGGCCGCGCGCATCCCGCGCCGCCCGCAGAAGAAAAGATATCCCGCGACCGCGGCGCTACCCGGCACGATCAGCGTATCGGTGACGAGCGTGGCGCCCGGCACGCCGAGATAGGACGCGACGCCCAGGCCGCAGAGCACATACAGCGCGATACGGAACTGCCGCGCCCGCTTGGGGAAGACTTCGCGCAGAGGCACGATGGCATCGGCGAGCTTGGCGCCCGCGGCCAGCGCCAGCGCCGTCAGGAGCGCAACCAGGCCATAAGGTCCGCCGATATGGGTGGCGAGGCTGGCATCGAACATGCCGGTTCCCGCCAACCAGCTCCAGAGCAGCATGAACAAGGTGATCGCCACCCAGCGCGGCGCCGTATGCCCGATGAGAATCGCAAGACCACCGGTGATGAGAGCGGCGGCGGCGATGAGCGAGCCGACTGCGGTGATGAAGATGGCAAGCTGGCGGTTGTGCGAAGCCAGCGCCGGTTCCGTCCAGGCCTGCAGCGAGGGCGGCGTGTTGGCGTTGCCCACGCGCACGGCAAGCCCCACCTGGGTCACCGGCGGAATGATGACCCGCCAGGCCCGTGCGCCATAAGCCTTGGCCGGCTCCACCACCACGCCAGAATCCGAACTCGCCACCGCCAGGATGGCGGGACGGGTGGGCCGCGGCAACAGCCGCAACGCCATGCGCGGCGGCTGGCCCGCCAGCAGAACCCGGATGGCGGGCCTGACGCTGTTGTTGGTCACCGCCAGCATGTACCAGGCCGAGCCGTCGGCCTCCGGCCCATTGGGGGCGCGATAGGGCGTGAGTTCGTGCTGCAAATTGATGACATTGTCGTCCGAGCCGAAATTCACGGCGCGCGGGGCATCGGCGGCAAAGGCGCCCAGTCCGGCCAGCAGCATGCCGATCAGCGCAAGGAACAAGGATTTTCGCATTCGACTCTTCACGCGTTACGGAACAGGGACGATCCGGCTAACCTAGCCGCGCGCCGCTCTTCAAGGAAGCTTCATCTTCCAAAAGCGCGAATTGGATGTGGTCGCTCCATTCGCCGTTGATCAGCAGATATTTCCGTGCCAGCCCTTCCTCGTGAAAGCCGGCCTTGCCGAGCAGATTGCGCGAAGCCTGATTCTCCGGCAGGCACGCCGCTTCGATGCGATGCAGTCCCAGCGTTCCGAACACGAAAGGTATCAGGGCGCGCACCGCGTCGCTCATGAAGCCCTGCCGGGCATAGCGGGCCCCGATCCAATAACCGAGCGCGCAACATTGCGTGACGCCGCGGCGTACATTGGACAGGGTGCAACCGCCGATCAAGGCTTCGTCGCTGGCGCGGAAAACGAAGAAGACGTAGGCCGAATCGAGCCTGGTTTCCTTCTGGTAGCGCTTGATCCGGCGGCGAAAGGCACCCTTGGTGAGTTCGTCCTCGGCCCAGACCGGCTCCCACTTGGTGAGGAATTCGCGGCTCTCGCCCCGAAGCCGGGCCCAACTGGCATAGTCGGCCATGCGCGGATAGCGCAGATAGACCTCTTGCCCCCGCAGCACCGGCTGCTGGCCGCCGGGAAAGGTCAGCCCGCGCATGAACGCCATCGGCCGCGAATGCATCATCGCGCTCATCTTGCCGGGTGGCGGCGCCGGCTTCATTCCGCGGCCTGGCGGCCGGACGCGAAACGCGCGGCGAAGATGTCGTGACGCTCCAGCTTCTTTACCGGTCCCATCGCCGCGATCGTGGGGGCGGTCATGATCCTGGCCGCGTAGCCGCGAAGCGCGTCCGCATCCACCGCATCGATCTGCGCCACGATTTCGGAAACGCTTTGCAGATGGCCCAAGGTGAAGATCTGGCCCGCGATCTGTTCGGCGCGCGTGCCGGGCCGCTCGAGTCCCATCAAGAGTCCGGATTTGAGCTGCGCCTTGGCGCGCGCCAGTTCGCCATCGCCAATCCCGGCCGTCATCGCTTCCATCTCGCCCGCAACGACGGCGGATAACTCGCCCGCTTCCCGTTCACCGGTTCCGGCATAGATGCCGGTGAAGCCCGTGTCCTGGAAATTGTTGGCGAAGGCATAGATCGAATAGCAAAGGCCGCGCTTCTCGCGCGCCTCCTGGAACAGGCGGGACGACATGCCGCCGCCCAGGATCGTCGCGTGGATTTGCGCCAGGTAAAAATCCGGATCCTTCGATGCCACTCCTGGAAAGGCGTAGACGATATGGGCCTGTTCCAGATCCTCCTCGAGACGAAAATCGCCGCCGATATAGCGCCCGGGCGCCGTCGGCTCGGAGGGGCCGACCGCAAGCCGGGCGAATTTTTCCTCCGCCATGGTCACGATCTTCCGATGATCGACCGCCCCGGATGAAACCAAGGTCATCGCTTCGGCGCGATAGCGCCGGCCGCTATAGTCGCGCAAGGCAGCCGGCGTGAAAGCGCGGACCGTCGCTTCCTCGCCCAGGACCGCCCAACCCAAAGGCTGGTTGGGATAAGCCGCCTCCTGCAGATGATCGAAGATGATGTCGTCGGGCGTATCGCGCGCCTGACCGAGTTCCTGCAACACCACCTGACGCTCGCGCTCCAGTTCTTCAGCGAGGAACGTCGGATTGACCAGGATGTCGGCGATGAGATCGAGCGCCAGGCCGACATCGTCTTTCAGGATGCGGGCATGGAAGGCCGTCTGCTCGCGGCTGGTATAGGCGTTGAGGTAGCCGCCGACGGCTTCGATTTCCTCCGCGATCTGGCGCGCGTTGCGGGTCGTGGTGCCCTTGAACGCCATATGCTCCAGCATATGGGAGAGGCCCATTTCCGAAGGACGTTCGTTGCGGCTGCCGGTTGAAACCCAGACCCCGAGGGCCGCGCTTTCCAGGCTCGCCATCGGGTCCGTGATGACTGTCAAGCTATTGGAAAGGTTAGATATTTCTATGGTCATCCCGCCAGTCTAGAAGAGATGAACTGTCGAATCAAAGACAGGTCCGCGGGCAGGATATCCAGTTGCTCGGGCAATTCCATGACCCGTTGCAACCCCTCCGGCATCGGCGGCTCGGCGCCGGTGGCGTGCTTCACGGCGTCGGCGAACTTGGCCGGATGGGCGGTCGACAAGACAACCATCGGCTCTTCGCGAAAGCCGAACTTGCGTAGCGCGTTGACCGCCACCGCGGTATGGGGGTCGATAATCCGGCCCGAGGTGGTGGCGATGGCGTTGATGGTGGAAAGCGTGTCGTCATCGTCGCTCGAGCGGGCATCGTAGCGGGCGCGCAGGGACGACAGCACCGCTTCCGGCAATTCCAGCCGCTTGTCGCGCGCGAAACCCGCCATGGCCTCTCGGACCCATCCGGCGTCGCGGCCCGATGCCTCGAACAGCGCGCGCTCGAAATTGGACGCGACCTGGATATCCATCGAAGGGCTGAGCGTGTGATGCGCCGCGCCCGCCTCATAAACGCCCTCGTTCAAGGCGCGCGCCATGATGTCGTTGGCATTGGTGGCGATCACCAGGCGCCTGGCGTCAAGGCCCATGCGCTCGGCCGCCTCGCCGGCGAAGATGTCGCCGAAATTGCCGGTGGGCACGATGAAGGTCGCCGGCTTTCCCAGCGTCGCGGTGGCGGTGAAATAATAGACGCTCTGCGCCGCGATGCGAACGAAGTTGATCGAATTGACCGCGGTCAGTCCCACCTCGCGCGCGAACGCGGTTTCCGCGAACAAGCCCTTCACGATGCTTTGCGCGTCGTCGAAGCTGCCTTCGATGGCGATATTGTGAACGTTGGCGTGACCGGACGTGGTCATCTGGCGGCGCTGAACCTCGCTCACCCTTCCCTTGGGGTGCATCACGAAAACCGTGATGTTGGGAAGCCCGCCCAAGGCGGCGATGGCAGCCGATCCGGTGTCGCCGGAGGTCGCCGCGACGATGGTGGCCTTGCCGCCGCGGCGCGTCAGCGCGCGCGCGAACAGGCGGCCCAGAATCTGAAGCGCGATATCCTTGAAAGCGAAGGTAGGACCGTGAAACAGCTCGAGCAGATAACGGTTGCCGCTCATCGCCGACAGTGGCGCGATCTCCGGCTTCTCGAAGCCCGCATAGGCCGCTTCGATGTCCTCGCGCAGTTCGGCGGCGGTGAAACCGTCGCCCACGAAACGGGAAAGGATTTCGAATGCCACGTCCTGGTAGCGCCTGCCGGAAAAAGCGGCGATCTCGGCGGCGCCAAAGTGCGGCCATTCGGCGGGCATGTAGAGACCGCCGTCCGGCGCCAGCCCGGCCAGAAGAACATCGGCGAAGCCGGCTTCGGGCGCCTGTCCCCGGGTGGAAATGAAACGGCTGGATCGCGACACGCTGTGTTTCCTTCAGTCCCAGCGCAACCGGCCTTTGGACATGTGATAGGCGAGATAGACGCCGATGAGACCGGCCGCAAGCCCGAACCAGGTGATGGCATAGGAAAGGTGCTGGTTGCGGAAACTCACCACGGTCTGGCCGCCCTTCGGCCAGCCCCCCGGATTGGGCGCCGGACCCGCTTCGATCAGCACCGGCGCCGCCAGCGTGATCTGGTCCGCCGCGGCGATACCGGCAAGATCGCGGGCATACCAGATGCGATGGGCGAGGTCCGCAACGGGAGTGAAGGCGCCCGGCGCGTCCGGCACCCGCCACACGCCGACCACCCGGGTTTCGCCCTCGGGCGCCACGCGTGTTGCCGGATCGAGCTTGTCCTTGGGGACATAGCCGCGGTCGACCAACATGGTGCGGCCGTCATCGGTCTTGAACGGCGTCAGCACGTGATAGACGGCTTCGCCGTCTGGACCGGTGGTGAAAACATAGGCTTCGGCGGAATTGTCGAAATACCCGTTGAGCGACACGCGGCGATACTGCGCCTCGTCCGCGCGCATTTTCAGGATCGCCGCCAGGGAGACAGGTGGCGCGGCCATGTGACCGTTCACTTCCGCGATCAGGCCCAGCTTCCACTGCAGGCGCTCGAGCTGCCAGACGCCGAGGCCGATCAGAATGGCCGTCATGACCAGGGTGGCGATGGTGAAGCCCGGATAGGGCCTGAAACGGATCGCCATCAGCGCCTCCGCCCTTCTCCCGCCTTATGCTTGTACTGAAGGACCAGAAGCGTGGATTTGGAAAGCCGCAGGAAAGCCAGGCTCAATCCCACGATCAGCGGCACCCACAGCACCGCATGCACCCAGTAGGGCGGCGAGAAGCTGAACTCGACCCACAGCGCCAGCCCGGCCACGATGGCGCCTACGATCAGGATGCCGAACACGGCCGGCCCGTCGCCGGCATCGAACATGGCGTAATCGAGATGGCAGGACGGGCAGGACGGCTTCAGCTTGATGTAGCCGTCAAACAACGGCCCCTGCCCGCATTGCGGACAGTGACCCAGGATACAGGCTTTGGCGGTATTTGGTTCTTTCACCATATCCCCGCTAGAGCCGTAGCATTCTGCTCGTCCAACCGGGAGCGCCACGTGGAGCGCGGGCGACTGCCCGCAAGCGCGCAACACTCCCGGAGAGCAAAAGGCTAGGCGGCGCTCACTGGACCTTGGCCCCAGACATAGATGCAGGCGAACAGGAACAGCCACACCACGTCGACGAAATGCCAGTACCAGGCCGCCGCTTCGAAGCCGAAGTGACGGGTGGGCGTGAACTGGCCGGCAATGGCGCGTGCCAGGCACACCGCCAGGAAGATGGTGCCGACGATGACATGGAAGCCATGGAAGCCGGTCGCCATGAAGAAGGTCGAGCCATAGATGGCGTCGAAATTGCCCGCGCCCGCCGACAGCGAGACATGGGCCGCATCCGTGAAGGGCTGCAGCGCCAAGTTGTTGAAGCCGAAGGTGAAGGGAGCATGGGCATATTCATATGCCTGCACCGCGGTGAAGCTCAGCCCCAGCAGCACGGTGATGGTGAGGCCCTGGATGGCACCCTTGCGGTCGCCGGTCTGCAGCGCATGGTGCGCCCAGGTCACCGTCGTGCCCGAGGTCAAAAGGATCAGGGTGTTGAGCAGCGGAAAATGCCAGGGATCCAGCGTGGTGATGCCAGCCGGCGGCCAGCTGCCGATGCCGACATCGTTGAAGAAGATCGCGGAATTGAAATAGGCCCAGAACCAGGCCACGAAGAACATCACTTCCGAGGCGATGAACAAGATCATGCCGTAGCGCAGATGCAGCTTCACCACGGGCGTGTGGGCGCCCTGCACCACCGATTCGCGGATCACGTCCCGCCACCAGCCCGCCATGGTATAAAGCACCAGCGCCAGGCCGATGACGAAGATCCAAGGCTGGCCATTCACCGGCAGGCCGAAGAAGCCGGCATAATCCGTGTTCATCCAGAACACGGCGCCCACCAGCATGGTGAAGGCTCCGATCGAACCCACGACCGGCCACGGGCTGGGGTCCACCAGATGATAATCGTGCTTCACATCACCGCTCATGAAACTAGCCCCTCTAGTGGCCGGTATTTTCGTGCCATTGCACGATTGACATCAGATAAAACAAAATCACCAAACCGCCCAGCGCAAGCGCCAGCGCGATATTCCGCTTGCGCCGCTCGCGCCCTGCCCTGCTGTTCTTGTCGAACGGGTCTTCATCCATCACCTCATGCCCAAAGCGGAGGAAGATGGAGAATGCGCGCGACGATCAGGTCGACGAACGGCACGAAAAGATAAAGCAGCGATACC
>JAFKFF010000319.1:0-1861 GCA_017307315.1 Alphaproteobacteria bacterium | reverse complement strand
GGGTCGCGAAGGCTTCCAACAGCATCCAGAAACCCATCGTGGCCGAAAGCACGAAATAGAGCATTCCGCCCAGGCCGACGAAAACCGGCGAAACCCCGAGCGGTGCCAGCACCAAAGTATAGGCGAAAATCTGGCGCCGGGTGGCGGTCTTGCCCTTCACCACCGGCAGCATGGGCACGCCCGCGCGCGCATAGTCCTCGCAACGCCACAGCGACAACGCCCAGAAATGGGGCGGTGTCCACATGAAGATGATCCCTACCAGCAGGATGGGCGCAAGGCTGAGCGATCCGGTCACCGCCGCCCAGCCGATCGCCGGCGGGAGCGCGCCCGCCAGTCCGCCGATCACGATGTTCTGCGTCGTGCGGCGCTTCAGGCCCAGTGTATAGACCACGACATAGAAGAAGACCGTGAAGGCAAGCAGGCCCGCCGCCAGCGCATTGACGAAGAGCCACATCGTGGCCACCGACATCGCCGAGATCGCCCAACCAAACGCCAGGGCATCGCCGCGCGCGACATGCCCCATGGGAATGGGGCGGGTCGCGGTGCGCGCCATGACGCCATCGATATCGGCGTCATAGGCCATGTTGAGCGCCCCGCTGGCACCGGCCGCCAACGCGATGCAGAGCAGCGCGGTGAAGCCGGTGAGCAGATGGACATGGCCCGGCGCGACGATGATCCCCGCCAGCCCCGTGAACACGACCAGCGACATCACGCGCGGCTTCAGCAGCGCGAAGAAGTCGCCCACGGTCGTGACGCGGGAATAGTTGAGAGTATCGACGACGGCCATGGCTCTAAGTGGTCCTCAGTGGATGTGCGGCAGTTCGTTGAACTGATGGAACGGCGGCGGCGACGGCAGCGTCCATTCCAGCGTCGTGGCGCCCGAGCCCCAGGGATTGTCGGCCGCCTTGCGCTTGGCCGTGAAGGCCTCGACCAGCATCCCTAAGAACACCAGCACGCCAAACCCGGCAATGAAGGCGCCGATCGACGAGACATAGTTCCAGCCCGCGAAGGCGTCCGGATAGTCGGCATAACGGCGCGGCATGCCCTGCAGCCCCAGGAAGTGCATGGGGAAGAAGGCCAGATTGACGCCCACAAAGGTGATCCAGAAATGCAGCTTGCCCAGCGTCTCGTTGTACATGTAGCCGGTGAATTTCGGGAACCAGAAATAGAAGCCGGCGAAGATCGCGAACACCGCGCCCAGCGACAGCACATAGTGGAAGTGCGCCACCACATAATAGGTGTCCTGCATCACCACATCGACGCCGGCATTGGCCAGCACCACGCCGGTGACGCCGCCGACGGTGAACAGAAAGACGAAGCCGATCGCCCACAGCATGGGCGTCTTGAACTCGATCGAGCCGCCCCACATTGTCGCGATCCAACTGAACACCTTGATGCCGGTGGGCACCGCGATGACCATGGTGGCGAACACGAAATAGGCCTTGGTGTCGACCGACAGACCCACCGTGTACATGTGGTGCGCCCAGACCAGGAAGCCGATGAAGCCGATCGCGACCATGGCGTAGGCCATGCCGAGATAGCCGAAGATTGCGCGCCGGGAGAAGGTGCCGATGATGTGGCTGATCATGCCGAAGCCCGGCAGGATCAGGATGTACACTTCCGGATGGCCGAAGAACCAGAACAGGTGCTGGTACAGGATCGGGTCGCCGCCGCCCGCCGGATTGAAGAAGGTGGTGTGGAAATGGCGGTCGGTGAGCAGCATGGTGATGGCGCCCGCCAGAACCGGCAGCGACAACAGCAGCAGGAACACCGTCACCAGGATCGACCACACGAACAGGGGCATCTTGTGCAGGGTCATGCCCGGCGCGCGCATATTGAAGATCGTGGTGATGAAGTTGAT
>JAFKFF010000483.1 GCA_017307315.1 Alphaproteobacteria bacterium | reverse complement strand
AGGGGCGCAACCAAGCGTAGAGTGCGCCCCCTGGGGCGAAATCGTTTGGAGTTTCAGCACCTCATGCTGAGCTTGTCGAAGCATGAAGGCCGAGTTTGCAGTCTCACCTCTCGACAAGCTCAGGGTGAGGATGAGGTTTGAATGTTTGAATCGCTTCAATCCCGCCTTGGCGGCGTGTTCGACAAGCTTCGCGGGCGCGGCGCGCTCAGCGAAGCCGATGTCGATGCCGCGCTGGGAGAAGTGCGCACGGCCCTGATCGAGGCGGACGTGGCGCTGCCGGTGGTGAAGGACTTCGTCGAAAAGGTGCGCCCCCGCGCCATTGGCGAGAATGTCATCCGTTCGGTCACGCCGGGCCAGCAGGTCATCAAGATCGTTCATGACGTGCTGGTGGAGACCTTGGGCGCGGAAAACGCCGCCCTGTCCCTGGGCAGCCCACCCGCGCCGGTACTGATGGTCGGTCTGCAAGGCTCGGGCAAGACCACCACCTCGGCCAAGCTCGGCCTGATGCTGCAGACCCGCGAGAAGAAGCGGGTGCTGATGGCCTCGCTCGACGTCAACCGTCCCGCCGCCATGGAGCAGCTGCGCGTGCTGGGCGAGCAGGCGGGCGTCGCCACCTTGCCCATCGTCGCGGGCCAGGACCCCGTCGCCATCGCCAAGCGCGCCTTGGCGTCGGCCAAGGTCGGCGGCTATGACGTTCTCATTCTCGATACCGCCGGCCGCCAGTCGATCGACGAACAACTGATGGCGGAAGTCGCCGCGATCAAGTCCGTCACCAATCCGCATGAGACGCTTCTGGTCGCCGACAGCTTGACCGGCCAGGACGCGGTCAATATCGCCAAGAATTTCAACGACCGCCTGCATTTGTCGGGCATCATCCTGACCCGCGTCGATGGCGATGCCAGGGGCGGCGCGGCGCTCTCGATGCGCTCCGTCACCGGCGCGCCGATCAAGTTCCTGGGCGCGGGCGAAAAGCTTGACGCGCTGGAAGCCTTCCATCCTTCGCGCGTCGCCGACCGCATTCTCGACATGGGCGATGTGGTCTCGCTGGTCGAGAAGGCGGCGGAGACCCTGGACAAACAAGAGGCGGAGAAGATCGCCGCCAA
>JAFKFF010000482.1 GCA_017307315.1 Alphaproteobacteria bacterium | reverse complement strand
GCAGGGCGAGGGAGATATAATTCGGCCAGACGATCATGCCGACAAAAAAGGCGAAGAAGAAAAAATTCATCGTCCGGACGGGCGCCGTCGCGTCCGGCATCGCCCAGATGATCAGAAGAAGAAGAAAGACGATGGGGATGGTGAAAGGCGTGATGGTGAAAGGCGCGAACACCGCAAACGCAAAGCCATAGATCAGGCAGAACAGAAACAGCAGCGCGCTCAACGCCCAAGCGCGGCCGGGCATGTACCAGCGCCGCTTGGCCTGGACGTAAGGCTGCAAAATCCGCGGCGCGCGGGGCTTGGACGGGTTTCGAACCGGCCACCATTTGCGGGCCGAACCGAACAGTCCCGGAAATTGGTTATGGGTGTCGGTCAACCGTCATTCCTTGCGATGGCAGGCAGGTGGGGCTTCCGCAGAATTATGGGTGCCAAAGCTATAGACGGCTTTAACGAGCCTACAAGGGCCAATGCTTGGGAAAGATCCATGGCTTATGCCTCTCGTCTGGCACCGGCCGCCTCATTTTCCACCAGAATCTTGCTGAGGTGTCCGATCAATCCGGAAGGGTTGGTGGTTGCCGATACCGGAGCGCGCCCGCGCACGGTTTTCAGCGCAATCGCCAGCTCCTCGAGCGTGTTGGCCTGCGCCACCAGGCCCCGCGCGGCGAAGGCGCGGGTGATCTCTTTCTGATGGTCGTCATAATGCTCGCCTTTCTCGAACAGGCGCGGCATCACCACCACCCGGCAGCCCTCGCGCAGGGCTGTGATCAGCGAGCCGGTGCCGCCGTGACAGATGACGATGTCGGCTTCGCGCAGATAGGACAGCATGCTGTCGAAGGGCAGGGTCTCGAAGGTGGTGAGGCCTTCGGGGGAAAGACCGCCGATCCCCGTCTGGATCACCAGCTCTTCATGAATGTCGCCGCGTGCCTTCAGCCGCGAGACCAGATCGACCATGCGGTTGAAGGGAAGCGTCGCGCCCACCGTGGCGAAGACCAGGGGCTTTTTTTTCGGCCTGTCGGTATCCAGAATTTGGAACGGATCGAAGACGACCGCGCCCGACACTTTTGCTTCCAGCGCCTGGGATTGCACGATCTTGTACTGCGCGAAGGCGGC
>JAFKFF010000481.1 GCA_017307315.1 Alphaproteobacteria bacterium | reverse complement strand
CCGCGGCACGACGGGATGCAATTCCGCCGCGGTCTGCGAATCACCGCTCGCGAACAAGGTCACCCGGTGGCCCTGGGCGACCAGTTCTTCCGTCAGCCAGGACACCACCCGTTCCGTGCCGCCATAAAGGCGCGGCGGGACGCTTTCGACCAGCGGCGCGATTTGTGCGATTCTCAATGAGATAGGACCCTTGGCGGCGTCCTATCCACAACGGGTTGATTAAGCTTCCGGTTCCCCCGTTGCTGCATTTGCGCCAAAATAATGATTGATAAATGCCCGGGTTCCCGCGATTGACTCCTCGGTTCTCCCGCTTACTCTGAAAAGTCTCATGGCGAAGGATTTCATCGGGTACCAGGCCCTGACCGACCAGGCGTTGCGCGGCGTGGTGCGCGACGCGCTGCGCCGCATCGAAAAATCGGGCTTGATCGGCGCCCATCATTTTTATCTCACCTTCAAGACCCATGCCGAAGGTGTGGACATTCCCGATTTCCTGAAGGAGCAGTATCCCGACGAAATGACCATCATCATTCAGCACCAATATTGGGCGCTGAAGGTGAAGGAGGACTATTTCGAGGTTACTCTGACCTTCAAGAAGCTGCCGGCGCCGCTGCACATCCCCTTCAGCGCGCTGACCGCCTTTTTCGACCCCGGGGTGCAGTTCGGCCTGCAGTTCCGCAGCGAGGGCGAGCCCAAGCAGGCCCCCGCGCCGGTCATGGTCCCGGTGGCGCCGGCCGAGAGCCAGCCGGCCGCCGAGCCCGCCCTGCCCGCCGCCGACAAAAGCCCGGCCGGGGAGGTCGTCAGCCTGGATTCTTTCCGCAAGAAATAGTACCCCGGCGCCACATTTTCCGGGCAAAAAGGCGCCATGACCGACAAGATCCCCACCCGCACCGAAACCGACACATTCGGCCCCATCCAGGTGGCCTCGGACCGCTACTGGGGGGCCCAGGCGCAGCGGTCCTTAGGCAACTTCAAGATCGGCTGGGAAAAGCAGCCCCTGCCCGTCGTGCGCGCCCTGGGGATCATCAAGCGGGCCGCGGCCGAGACCAACATGGCGCTGGGCCAGCTGGACCCCAAATTGGGGGAAACCATCGTCGCCGCCGCCCAGCAAGTGAT
>JAFKFF010000480.1 GCA_017307315.1 Alphaproteobacteria bacterium | reverse complement strand
GCCTATGGCTGGGGCGTGTCGCAGAGCGGCCGCTTCCTGCGCCAATTCCTCTATGAAGGCTTCAACGAAGACGAACAGGGCCGCATCGTCTATGACGGCGTGCTCGACGAAGTGGGCGGGGCGGGCCGGGGCTCGTTCAATTACCGTTTCGGCCAGGCCTCGCGCGATGCCGAGCAATTTTTCAACGTCTTCTATCCCGCCGACATGTTTCCTTTCACCGACGGCGTGGAAAGCGATCCCATCCTGGGCAAGACGGATTCGCTCCTGGGGCGGGCAGAGGCGCGGCATGTCGCGCCGAAGATCTTCCACATCTTTTCCAATTCCGAATATTTCAACCGCGCCGGCTCGCTCATCCATACCGATGTGACCGGCACGCGCGATATCGCGCTGCCACCCAATTCGCGGATCTATTTCATCGCCTCGGGCCCGCATGCCTTCGGCCCGATGCCGCCGGTCAAGGCCAAGGGCGCCGCCGCGCTCAACAATCCCGTGCGGCGCAATCCGGTGGTTCGGGCCTTGCTGCGCGACATGGATCAATGGGTGGTGGAGGGGACGGCGCCGCCGGAGAGCCGCATTCCCCACATCGCCGACGGCACCCTGGTGCCGACCGAAAAGGCGGGCTGGCCCAAGATTCCCGGCGTGCATTTCCCGGTGCCGTATCTGAAAACCTATCGCCTCGATTTCGGGCCGGAGTGGAGCAAGGGCATCGTGCGCGAGCCGCCGGTGGTGGGCCAGATCTATGTCAATCTGGTGCCGGCGGTGGACGCGAACGGCAACAGCCGGGCCGGCATCCGGCTTCCCGCGGTCGAGGTTCCGGTCGGCACCTATGGCGGCTGGAATTTCCGCGATCCCGCCATCGGGTCGGGCGACCAACTCTTCGGCGAGATGGGATCGTTTCATCCCTTCGCCCGCACCAAGGCGGGCCGGGAGGCGAGCGGCGACTCCCGCCTTTCCGTCGAAGAACGCTATGAGAGCCGCGAGGCTTATCGCGCCAAGGCGGACGCCGTTTCGAAGAAGCTGGTGGCGGAGCGGCTGGTGCTACCGGAGGACGAGCAGGAGCCGGTCGATCTGGCGCTGGCGCTCTATGATTGGGCGTCGCAGCCCGGCCGGGAAT
>JAFKFF010000479.1 GCA_017307315.1 Alphaproteobacteria bacterium | reverse complement strand
AAGAAGCCGCAGGTCGCGCCATATTCCGGCGCCATGTTGGCGATGGTGGCGCGGTCTTCGAGCGTCATCTCGTCCAGGCCGGGGCCATAGAATTCCACGAAGCGGCCGACCACGCCCTTCTTGCGCAGCATCTGGGTCACGGTCAGCACCAGGTCGGTGGCGGTGACGCCCTCGCGCAGCTTGCCGGTGAGCTTGAAGCCCACGACTTCCGGAATGAGCATGGAGATGGGCTGGCCCAGCATGGCCGCTTCGGCCTCGATGCCGCCCACGCCCCAGCCCAGCACGGCCAGGCCGTTGATCATGGTGGTGTGGCTGTCGGTGCCCACCACCGTGTCGGGGAATGCCATCTCGACGGATTTCTTTCCGTCCTTGGCTTTGCGGGTCCACACCGTCTGGCCGAGATATTCCAGATTGACCTGATGGCAGATGCCGGTGCCCGGCGGCACGACGCGGAAATTGGCGAAAGCCTGCTGGCCCCAGCGCAGGAAGGAATAACGCTCCTTGTTGCGCTCATATTCGATGGCGACATTCTTCTTGAAGGAATCCTTGGCGCCGAAATTGTCGATCATCACGCTGTGGTCGATGACCAGATCGACTTCCGCCAGGGGATTGATCTTCTCCGGATTGCCGCCCAGCTTCTTCATCGCGTCGCGCATCGCCGCCAGGTCGACCACGGCGGGCACGCCGGTCAGATCCTGCATCAGGACGCGCGCGGGCCGGAACGCGATCTCGCGATCGGAGGTCTTGGTCTTGAGCCAGGCCAGCACCGCCTTGATGTCGTCCTTGGTGACGGTATGGCCGTCTTCGTGGCGCAGCAGATTCTCCAGAAGCACCTTCATCGAGAAAGGCAGTTTCGAGACCCCCTTGAGGCCGTTCTTTTCGGCCTGCGGCAGGCTGAAATAGGTATAGGTCTTTCTGCCCACTTTCAGGGTGCGGCGGCATTTGAAACTGTCGGGATGGTCGGTCACGGGAGGCGCCTTTTCGGTTGTTTCGGCTGCGCCGGATTTAGTCAAAATCCCACCCAAAAGATAGCGCTTTTGGCGCGATTGCGGGGATCGGAGGCTTAAAATCGCCCTATTCGCCAGCCAGCATGTGGACAAGGGATGCATGTGTCG
>JAFKFF010000318.1 GCA_017307315.1 Alphaproteobacteria bacterium | reverse complement strand
GCTGCGACCATGAGCGACAGGCGAATACCGAACATGGGATAGAGCACACCGGCAGCCACCGGAATGCCAATCGCGTTGTAGATAAAAGCGTAGAACAAATTCTGGCGAATATTGCGCATCGTGGCCCGGGAAAGAAGCCGTGCCCGCACAATGCCGGTCAGATCACCCTTGAGCAGGGTGATGCCAGCGCTTTCCATTGCCACATCTGTGCCCGGCCCCATTGCGATGCCAACATCCGCGGCGGCCAGGGCGGGCGCGTCATTCACTCCATCGCCGGCCATGGCAACGATGCGACCCTGAGATTTGAACTTGGTCACTACAGCACTTTTCTGCTCGGGAAGGATTTCTGCTTCGACGTCGCTGATTTCCAACCGCCGGGCCACAGCCAGGGCGGTGGTGCGATTATCCCCGGTCAGCATCACGATGTGCACGCCATCCTGGCGGAGGCTTCTCAAGGCGGAGAGCGTGGTTCCCTTCACGGCATCGGCAATGGCAAAAACTCCTGCGGCCTTGCCGTCAACCGCTGCAAAAACGGCGGTTGTGCCCTCTTCGCGCAATCTATCCGCCTGCTGCGTCAAAACAGTGATATCGATCCTCTGCTCTTCCATGAAACCGGCATTGCCGAGCGATACTTTCCTGCCCCCTACCGTCCCCAGCGCGCCTTTGCCCGATGGCGAGTCGAACCCCTCCACCGGCGGGATAGTGATCTTGCGTGTTTCCGCTGCCGCCACGATCGCTACCGCCAAAGGGTGCTCGCTTGGGCGTTCGATGGCAGCAGACAGCCGCAGAAGCTCGTTTTCGCTCATGGCAAGCGGGACGATGGCGATAACCGACGACTTTCCTTCCGTCAGGGTACCGGTCTTGTCGACGACCAGTGTGTCCACCTTCTCCATATGTTCCAAGGCTTCGGCATTCTTGACCAATACGCCGGCCTGAGCGCCGCGGCCGACGCCCACCATGATCGACATGGGCGTCGCCAGACCGAGGGCGCAAGGGCAGGCAATAATCAGCACCGTCACCGCGGCAATCATGGCATAGGCAAAACGCGGTTCGGGACCCCAGAACAGCCAGCTGACGAAAGCTAAAATAGCCACGGCTATCACAGCGGGCACGAACCAGCCGGCAACCCTGTCGGCCAGGCGCTGGATCGGTGCCCGGCTGCGCTGAGCTTCCGCCACCATCTGGACAATGCGGGCCAGAATGGAGTCGCGGCCGATCTTTTCGGCTTGGACCACCAAGGTGCCAGAGCGATTGATGGTGCCCCCGATAACCTTGGCTCCGACCTCCTTTGTCACCGGCATGGATTCTCCAGTCACCATGGATTCATCTACGGACGAGCGGCCTTCGGTGACATGACCGTCGACGGCAATCTTCTCGCCAGGGCGCACGCGCACGCGGTCCGCAACCATGATTTGCTCAAGGGGCACATCATCTTCGCTACCGTCCGGCTTGAGCCGCCTGGCCGTCTTTGGCGCCAGATCGAGCAAGGCACGGATGGCACCGGATGTGTGTTCCCGCGCCCGCAACTCCAGCACCTGCCCAAGTAGGACAAGGACGGTGATGACGGCGGCGGCTTCGTAATAGACCGCGACCGTTCCGTGAACGGACCGAAATTGTGCCGGAAAAATGCCCGGCAGCACCGTTCCCACCAAACTGTAGGCCCAAGCTACGCCGGTACCCAGCGCGATCAAGGTGAACATGTTGAGATTGCGCGTAACCAGCGACGCCCAGGCACGCTCCAGGAAAGGCCAGCCAGCCCACAGAACCATCGGAGTAGCGAACACACACTGCACCCAGGCCGAAGCTTGCGGAGCAACCCAGCGATCGAGCCCGAGCACGTCGCCAAACATGCTTAGCGCCAAGACGGGGACCGCAAGTATGAGCCCGATCCAGAACCGCCGGCTCATGTCGGTCAACTCGGGATTAGGCCCGGCCTCATCAGCGACCAAAGGCTCCAGCGCCATCCCGCAGATGGGGCAGAAACCGGAAACATACTGGCGGATCTCCGGGTGCATCGGGCAGGTATAGATGGTACCCGGCGCGGCCTGCTCAGCCTCCGAAGATTTAGGCCCGAGAAATTTGACAGGTTCCGCGACGAACTTGGCGCGGCATCCAGCACTGCAGAAATGGTAGGACCGGCCCTCATATTCGGCTGTGTGCCTGGCCGTCGTGGGATCCACGGCCATGCCGCAAACCGGATCCTTCGCCCCGATGGCGTCATCCTTGGTCGGCGCGTGAACATGGTGATGGTGACAAGCATGCGTCTTTGTCATGACCGGCTCCTGGGCAGGAAATCGTTCACGGAACAGCAACGATGCTTGTTCGATCTCAACTGGCCCGGCGCCTTTCTTCGAGCCATGCCTGGGCCACGAGCATATCCCCGGGAGAGTTGATATTGAAGAACGGGTCGCCACATGGCCCCTCCCGTTCGCCGGAAAAGTCCATCGATGTGGAGTTTACGCGAATAACAGCGCCGTGGAGGCTCCGCACGCCCGCACTGAAAGCGGTTTCAACCTCGCCACGGATAGACGTTCTCCAAAAGGCGCAGGTCGGATGAAGCGATTCTGCGTGACGCGCCACGACGCAATCATGATCCGTCAGCGCCAACTGCATCCTTCCAACGATATTGAAGGGAACAAATGGGGAATCACAAGAAAACGTAACCACGAACGGAGCGCCCTCCCGCTCCGCCCATGCGAGAGCTGAACACAAGGCAGACAGAGGACCAGCATCTTTCACCGCGTCTGGAATGGATGGAAGCAAGAAGCCATCACGCGCCGGTCCGCTGATAGCGAGCTTTCCGACTTGAGGCCGGACCCTGTCTGTCACCCATCTCAGCAAAGGCCGGTCGCCCAGAATTGCCATGGCCTTGTCGCTGCCATAGCGGCGCGATGCGCCGCCCGCGAAGATGACACCAAGAACCGCCTCTCGGTCCGTCAGATTGACCGTTTCCCCATCGACCATGCGATCATCTCACCCAGGCAGGCGCTGGCGGGCGACGGCGCATTCTGAACGCAACCGATCAGTTTGGTCCACGCCTCGTCATCGGCCTTCCCTGAAAAACTTTGGACTGCACGAAGTGCAATATCACACGGATCATCGCCTGTTTCGTCGACTATCTGGCGCAACTTCGAAATCGCCCGCATGTCATCGGATTCAGCCAGGATTTGATATATCTCCGAGCGGTCGGACAACTGAGTCAGAATTTCGCCCAGAGTCGTCATGCCGCACGCCCCTTCTTCCGAGCAAGCATGTCGATACCTTCTATATCCGCTCGCTCAACGAGTTGCTCGATATAGATCGCGACATCGCGGCGCCATTGTTTCTCGGCGAGATAGCTCGCAATTTGCTCGCACACATACTCGAAGGGAAGAATATCGCCCCGCGCGCGGGCATCAAGTCTGAGTACATGAGCACCGAACCGCGACTTGACGGGGACCGGAGCGATCTGACCTTCTTCCAGCCCTTGGAGGACTTTCTCGAATTCGGGCACGGTCGTGCCTTGGGCGATTTGCCCCAAGCGACCGCCATTTGCGCGGGAATCGCATTGGGATTGCTCCCGCGCGATCGCTTCGAAACGGGCCGGAGCGTCGGACAGTTCCGCAATTATGGCCTGAGAGCGCGCCACTGCTTCCGCATAGGCCTGGGCATCGTGGGGATGGGCAAGAAACAGGATATGCGAGGCTTCGTATAGGTCCGGACTGCGAAAGCGCGATGGATCCGCCTCATATTCGGCCAAGCATGCACTTCTATCCGGCTCGACTATCGGCACGCGTGCCTGCGTAAGCGCGCGAATGCGAGCTTCATCATCCAGCTCACGTTTGCCGGGGGCAACAAATTGTGGCTCGGCAGCGATTGCCGCGCGGTCAGCCTCCTCAAGCAGCACCGCCCGAACAATGAGGGCTCGGGTGGCGGCCTGGAACGCGGCCGCGGGTGTCTGCGACGGATGATGCTGCGCTTCCGCGGCGATGACATGTGGCGGCAGGAGAACACCGTTGATCTTTATGGGAGCGCGCGCCGACATGGCCTAGATCTTCCTCAGGTTCTTGGTTCGCACGATCTGGTATCCGCGCCGGCCAAGATACCAGATCGGAGCGCTCCAAATATGTACCAGCCGCGTAAATGGGAATATCAAGAACAGCGTCATTCCCAGCACCAGATGGATCTTGAAGATCGGTGATACGCCGGCCACAAAGTCCGCTGCGCCGGGACGGAACGTAACGATATGCTGCGCCCAGTTCATCAATGCGATCATTTCGCCGCCGTCCAGGTGATTGAGCGACACGAAGATCGAGCCAAGGCCCAGCAATAGCTGGATGAGAAGGAGAAGCAGCACCATGATATCGGCGAGCGAGGAGTTCCTCCGGATACGCGGATCCGACAGTCGCCGATGCAAAAGAAGCAGAAGGCCCGCAAGACACATGATGCCCGCCACGCCACCGACAACGATGGCGGTCAATTGCTTGGCCTCATGGGAAATCCCCAGCGTATCGAACACTGCCACCGGCGTCAGAAGTCCGCCGGTGTGCCCAAAGAGAATCACGAGGATTCCCGCATGAAACAAGTTGCTGCCCCAAACCAGCTGGCGGCGGCGCAGCAACTGGCTCGACTGGCTACGCCAAGTGTATTGTTCCCGATCGAAGCGGATCAAACTGCCGATCAGAAAAACGGACAGGCAGATATAGGGATAAATTCCGAAAAGAGCGCTGTTGACTGCCTGGCTCATAGTCCGGCCTCCCGGGACGAAGCTTGCGCCGGCGGCGCAACATTCATGCGCTGCAGAATATCGTGGGCGCGTGGGCAGCCGCCGACCCCCGCGTCCGCAGGCCCGAAGCGGACCTCGGCCTCTTCCCATATACGATCCAGAGCTGCAAAATCGTGCGGTTCTTCGATTTTCTCTTTCCGCAGCTCCGTCAATGCTTCGCCATTCGGCGCAACCCGGGACAATTCCGTGAGGGCTTCGAATACTGCAGCGTAGCTGCTCCCCCGTTGACGCAACCGTTCCCCGAGCGCTGCGACTATATGTGCGCATTCCGCCAAATTGTCGCGCGCCTCCGTCTCTTCCTGCGTCGATAGAAATTCGAGGAATAACGGAATGTAATCAGGCAACTCCTTTGTCGCGACATCCAGCCCGGCATGCTGATATCGCTCAAGCAGCGAAACCATCGCCTGGCCTCTATCCCGAGATTCCCCATGCACATGCTCGAATAAGTGCAGGGATAGCGCCCGCGTGCGGTCGAACAGATCGACATAGCGTGACTGGGCTTCCAACAGATCGGCTCCCGCTATCTCCCGAACCAGAGCCACTATCCCCGTTGCCGAGCCTGTCCGCAGCAGTCGCTCGCTATTCAGCGTTCGAATGAGCTCCTGCTCCGCCCGTTGGAGTTCGACAGTCGGATAGGACAGAAGCGCGCTTAAAATTTTGTAGGTCGCAATCACGGCTATCCCTCCGCCGGGTTCGGCACTCTGTGCTTTTTTGTAACATTGAAGATGTTTGTCTTTGTGGAGCCGTCGGAACAGCCATTGCCGAAGGTGAAGCCGCAGCCGCCTCGCAGATCGAGCGCGTCCTCATTGCCTTCGCGATGCGAAGTCGGGATGACGAAACGATCCTCGTAATTGGCGATCGCCATAACCCGATACATGTCTTCGATTTCCGCTGGCTTGAGGCCTACCCTCGCGGCCACGGCCTCGTCGATCACGCCGTCGACCGTCTTGGCGCGCATATAGCTGCGCATCGCCATCATGCGTTCCAGCGCCAGCGCCACCGGTTCTTCCTTGCCCGCCGTCAACATGTTGGCCAGATATTTCAGAGGAATACGCAGCGAACGGACGTCAGGCATGTCACCTTCAAGGTCGATTTGCCCCTTCTCAGCCGCCGACTGAATTGGCGAAAGCGGGGGGACATACCAGACCATCGGCAAAGTGCGGTATTCGGGATGCAACGGAAACGCCACTCGCCAATCCATCGCCATTTTCCAGATCGGTGATTTCTTGGCAGCTTCGATCCAGGCCGGCGCGACGCCGTCGGCGGCGGCCTGCGCCTGAACCTCGGGATCGGCAGGATCGAGGAAAATCGAAAGCTGGGCTTCGTACAGATCTGCTTCGCTTGGTGCCGCCGCTGCTTCGGCGATGCGGTCCGCGTCATAGAGTACGACGCCCAGATAGCGTATCCGACCGACACAAGTTTCCGAGCAAACCGTTGGCTGCCCGACCTCAAGCCGCGGATAGCAAAGTATGCATTTCTCAGACTTGCCGGATTGCCAATTGTAATAGACCTTCTTGTAGGGACATCCGGAAACGCACATGCGCCATCCGCGGCACTTGTCCTGGTCGATCAGAACGATACCGTCCTCCTCGCGCTTGTAGATGGCTCCGGACGGGCAAACCGATACGCAAGCCGGGTTGAGGCAATGTTCGCAAAGCCGCGGCAGATACATCATGAAGGTATTTTCGAACTGGCCATAGATTTCCTTTTGAACGCCTTCGAAATTCACGTCTCTGGATCGCTTGGAGAACTCGCCGCCCAGGATCTCCTCCCAGTTGGGGCCACCTTCAATCTTCTCCATGCGCTGGCCGCTTACCAGTGAACGCGGACGAGCGGTCGGCATGACCCTCGAATCCGGCGCGGTATGCAGATGCTGATAGTCGAACGTAAAGGGCTCGTAATAGTCGTCAATCTCCGGCAGATCGGGATTGGCGAAGATGTTGGCCAGGATTCGCCACTTGGCGCCCATGCGGGGTTGAAGTTTGCCATTCTTCTTCCGCAACCAGCCGCCGTTCCAGCGCTTCTGGTTCTCCCACTCCTTGGGGTAACCGACGCCTGGTTTGGTCTCTACATTGTTGAACCAGGCATATTCGACACCCTCGCGCGACGTCCATACATTCTTGCAGGTCACCGAGCAGGT
>JAFKFF010000487.1 GCA_017307315.1 Alphaproteobacteria bacterium | reverse complement strand
AAGATCGACGCCGCCGGTGATGTTGGAAGCGACCACCCGCTGGCTGTCGACCAGCACCAGGGTGCGCAAAATGCCCAGGTTGCGCAGATTGACCATGTCCACGCCCGCGTTGCCGGCCGAGATGTTGCGCGAGGCGACGCTGTTGTTGGGCCCGGAAGACGAACCGAAGGCGGGAAGCTGGCGGATGATGTCGCCGACATCGGTCTTGGCGTCGCGTTCCAGCTGATCGGCGCCGACCACGGTCACGGGCGTAGGCTGCTGATAGCCCGCGATATTGATGCGCGAGGCGCTGACGATGACCTGCTCCACCGTGTTGGAAGAAACCGGCGCCGGCGGCGGTGCCGGTTCGGGCGCGGGCCGGGCCGGCGGAGGCGGCGGAGCCGCCTGCGCAAGCTGAAGAGCCGATGCGTGCTGAACATCGCTTCTGCGCTCCGCGACCGGACGGATCACCAGGCCATCGCTGCCGATCGGCGCCGCTTCCAGATGGGTGCCTTTGAGAAGCGTCCTCACCGCATTGCGCGCGGACATCTGGCCCTTGAGCGGCTTCGCATCGACGCCGGCCAGCGCCTGGGGCGAGAAGAGAATGCTTTCGCCCGTCTGCTTGGCGATCGCCATCAGGGAGTCGGAAAGCGGCTGCGCGGGCAGGCTGAAATCGGCGTTCTGTGCATAGGCGGAACTCGCAAGGAGCGCCAGGCCGGCCGCGCCGCCCGCCAGGCGCGCGCGAAACTTCGACGTCTTCGACTTATCCATCTCTTCCCCCGTCTCAGGCAGAGAGCTGCCTATCAACTAGACGTTTGAAGCGGAGGTGACCCTCAAATCTGCGTGAGCCTTCTGTCGTCACCCGTGATGACGATGTGATCGTTGAACTGGTGGATCGAAACCGGAAGCAGCTTTTCCAGCGCGAGCGCGAACATGGTGTTGTCGCCGACGCGATAGATGCCGCTGACTTTTAGATTGGCGATGCGGGCATCATCCACTTTCAGCTTCAACATGCTGTAGCGGTTCATCTCGTGCGCCGCCTCGGTCAGCGTATCGTTCTGGAAGATCGCCTGCCCCGTATGCCAGGCCAGAAGCGGCAGCAGGTTGGGCTTGTCGAATTTCGCGTTGTGCGGCGCCGAAGATGTCAGC
>JAFKFF010000461.1 GCA_017307315.1 Alphaproteobacteria bacterium | reverse complement strand
GGCGCTTTTGATCGATTCCTATTACGACGTCTATCTGGGCGTGGTGGTGCTGGTGCGCATCATCGACGGCGAACTGAAGAAGGGCCAGAAGATACGCATGATGGCGACCGACGCCGTCTATCAGGTGGAACAGATCGGCGTCTTCACGCCCAAGAAAGTGCCGGTCGAGAAACTCGTGCCCGGCGAAGTGGGCTACATCACCGCCCAGATCAAGCAGGTCGCCGACACGCAAGTGGGCGACACCATCACCGACGAGCGCAAGGGCACGCCCGTCCCCCTGCCCGGCTTCAAGAAGGCGCAGCAGGTGGTGTTCTGCGGCCTCTTCCCGGTCGATGCGGCGCAGTTCGACGATCTGCGCGACGCCTTGGGCAAGCTGCACCTGAACGACGCCAGCTTCACCTATGAGACGGAATCTTCCGCCGCGCTGGGCTTCGGCTTCCGCTGCGGCTTCTTGGGGCTGCTGCATCTGGAGATCGTGCGCGAGCGGCTGGAGCGGGAATTCAATCTCGACCTGATCACCACCGCGCCCAGCGTGATCTATCACATCTACATGAATGACGGCTCCCTGAAGGAGCTGCACAATCCCGCCGACATGCCCGATGTGGTCTATATCGACCACATCGAGGAACCCTGGATCAAAGCCACCATCCTGGTGCCGGACGAATATCTGGGTTCGGTCTTGAAGCTGTGCGAGGACCGCCGCGGGCGCCAGGTCGAGCTCACCTATGCCGGCAGCCGCGCCATGGTGGTCTATATGCTGCCCTTGAACGAGGTCGTGTTCGACTTTTACGACCGGTTGAAATCGGTGTCGCGCGGCTATGCCAGCTTCGACTATCACATCGAGAAATACGAGGAAGGCGATCTGGTGAAGATGTCCATCCTGGTCAATGACGACCCGGTGGACGCGCTTTCCATGATCGTCAACCGCCAGCGCGCCGAAGGCCGCGGCCGCGCCATGTGCGAGAAGCTGAAAGACCTGATCCCGCGCCACATGTTCAAGATCCCGATCCAGGAGGCCATCGGCGGCAAGGTGATCGCGCGCGAGACGCTGTCGGCGTTGCGCAAGGACGTGACCGCGAAATGCTATGGCGGCGACATCAGCCGCAAGCGCAAGCTCCTCGACAAGCAGAAAGAGGG
>JAFKFF010000460.1 GCA_017307315.1 Alphaproteobacteria bacterium | reverse complement strand
TACTGCTGCTGGAACATGTCGCAGGGCGAAGCGCTCTGCATCGGGAAGCAGCGCACCGTCCAGTCGCCGACCTGCTTGATCTCGGGCTGGCCCTGGGGCGCGGCGGCAGGCGCCTGCGCCAGCGCGGCGCCCGAAACCAGCGCCGCCAGCGACAATCCGCCCAACAGATGGGAAAGCTTCATGACCACATTCTCCAGAACCAGGAACTGCGCTTGGCTTCATTGCTGTTGTAGGCGCTCTTGGCCGCGGCATAGCCCTTCAGCGAAAGCGGGACCGCGATCGGCTTGGTGTCGTTGGCGCTGACAAACACCAGACGCCCGTCCTTGTCGCCGTCCAGTTGCGCCTGCAGCTTGTCGTCGATGGGAATGTCCACGATGCAGCCCTGCTGCGTGCAGGTGCGGTACTTGGCGGTGATCATCGCCTGCTTGGCCGCCTTGGGATCCTTGGCTTCGGTATCGGAATCGAAGGTGAGGCCCACGCCCGGCTCCAACGCCACGCCCAGCGGCATGGTGAGGTTCAGGAGCAGCTTGCCGCCCGGCGGCTTGACGATCGCGATGCGGGTGATCTCGGCATGGCTCTGGCTGTCGAGCACATCCTGGATCATCTCGCAGCCGGCTTCCTTCTGGTTCGCCGCCGGACAGGCCACGCGCCAGGAGTCATAACTGGTCATGGACTGGGTCGACGTGTTGTAGGTCGCCACGCCACGCACGGCCCAGCCCAGGACCGCGCCGACGACCAGAGCGGCCGCGCCAAGGGCCAGCTTTTGGGTCAGATTTGTCATTAGGAACTCTCGCCTCGGAAAATGGCCGGATGCCGCCCTTTCCGGCTGCTCCTGCCCAAATCGGGGCAGGAGTTAGCAGATCGCATCTCCAAAGGAAACCGGTGCAAAGGGTAGCCCCCGCCCCAGATGAAGGCTTTTTTAGATTCAGCGGCTGGCCAGCCGGACGGGATCTGGGCGGTAAAACTCCGGCCAGACGCGCTGAAGCGCAGCCAGCTTGGGCAGATCGTTGATCACGATATAGGGCTCGGCGGGATGGTGGATCAGATAATCCTGGTGATAGGCCTCCGCCGCGTAAAAGCCTTTCAGCGGGCCGACCTTGGTCACAATCGGTTGACGAAAGACATGGGCGGCGCCCAGC
>JAFKFF010000459.1 GCA_017307315.1 Alphaproteobacteria bacterium | reverse complement strand
AGCCGCGCCGGAAGAATCAGGCGGAGAGTTTCTTGCGGCCATGGGCACGGCGGCGGGCCAGGACCTTGCGGCCACCCGCGGTCGCCATGCGCGAACGGAAGCCGTGGCGGCGCTTGCGCACGATTTTGCTCGGCTGATAGGTGCGCTTCATAAGGCGGCTCCAGAGGCGAAAAGAGCGCGGTTTCTATGGCTCCGGGCGCGCCCTGTCAACCGCCAGCGACTCATGATGCGCAATTAAATTACAATCGCTCCGCAGCCTCTTTGGGCCTAGAACCCCGGGCGCGATGAGTTGGAATCCGGCCACCTACCTTGCCTTTGGCGGTCAACGGACCCGGCCGGCGGCCGACCTCCTGGGCCGGGTGCCCCTGGAGAGCCCGGGCCGGGTGATCGATCTGGGCTGTGGGCCGGGCAATTCCACGGGCCTGTTGGCCGCGCGCTGGCCGGCGGCCCGGCTGGAAGGGCTCGACAGTTCCCCCGCCATGCTGGAAGAGGCCAGGGCCTCGGGCGTGCCGGCCGGTTGGGTGTTGGGCGATATCGCCGCCTGGAAACCGGATGCGGCTTACGATCTGATTTTCTCCAACGCCACCTTCCAGTGGCTGACGGACCAGGCCGTCCTTCTTCCCCGGCTGATGTCCTTCGTGCGGCCCGGCGGTGTTTTCGCCTTTCAGGTTCCGGTCAATTTCGACGCGCCGAGCCACCTTCTGATGCGCGAGACCGCGGCGGACCCGCGCTGGCGCACCAAGCTTTCCCAGGCGCGCGAGACCGAACGTGGCCATGGCGCGGTCTATTACGACTGGCTGAAGCCGCAAGCCTCCGCGCTCGACATCTGGGAAACCGAATATCTCCAGGTGCTGGAGGGGGAAGATGCGGTTTATCGCTGGGTGTCGGGCACGGGCCTGCGCCCCTTCGTCCAGGCGCTGGAAGGCGAGGACCGTGAAGCGTTCATCGCCGCCTACAAAGCGAAATTGAACGCCGCTTACCCGCGCCGCGCCGACAGTACGACGCTGTTTCCGTTCCGGCGCCTGTTCGTGGTGGCGGTGAAAGCCTGAAACGAAAAAGCCTCGCCCTGCGGCGAGGCTTTTTCTTTCTTCCCTTGACGCTTTGATCTAGCGCACAAAAACCCGCACTTCGCTCGACTGCGCC
>JAFKFF010000458.1 GCA_017307315.1 Alphaproteobacteria bacterium | reverse complement strand
GCCGCCTCCATCATTCTGAAGTCCGGCTTCGCCGCCATCCTGGCCGTGATTGCCTGGACGGCGGTGGCGTCGCTGGTCTTTCTCTGGGGGACAAAGCTGATCCACGCTTTCCCCCATCCCTTCTGGCAGTGGTGGCTCTACGCGCTGGAAGTGGAAGGCAATGCCAAGGTCACCCTCTGGCTCAAGATCGGGGCCGCCGCCGGTGCGTTGCCGCCGCTCGCTCTGGCTATCGGGCTGATTGTGCGTGGCCGGGAGATAAAAGGTCCACGGCTGCGAAAGTCGCTGTTCGGCGGCCCGGTCCAGGCCCCCGAAGCTGTAACCGAGACCTACGGCCGCGCCCGCTGGATGACCATGGGCCGGGCGCTGGAAACGTTCCCCGGTCCCGATCCGCTTTACGGCGGGGTGGTGGTAGGCGAAGCCTATCGAGTGGATCAGGACAAAGTTGCCCGCCTGACCTTCAACCCCGCGGTCCCTAAGACTTGGGGACAGGGCGGCAAGGCCAAGCTGTTGATCGATCCATGTCATGTCGGCCAGACCCATTCGCTGGTGATCGCCGGCGGTGGCAGTTTCAAATCCATGTCGGCCATAAGCACACTTCTAATCTGGCGTGGCTCGGCGGTGGTTCTCGACCCTGCGGGCGAAATGGCCCCGATGGTGCGCGACGCGCGCTGCCGCATGGGTCATACCGTCCACGAACTCGATCTGGGCGGCACTGTCGGTTTCAACGTGTTGGACTGGATCGATATCGCATCGCCATTGGCCGATACGCATGTCTTATCCGTCGCGTCCTGGATCTGTGGAGAAGAACCTGAAAAGAAGGGTGGCACGGCGCAATTTTTTGAGGCCAAGGGCCGCCATCTGGTGATCTGCCTGTTGTCCCACATGCTGTGGGATGACGAGCTGGCGCCCGAACTCAAAAATCTGACCTGTCTGCGCCAAGGGCTCGCTGTCCCTATCGATGAGATGCGCGAAGTTCTCAAAACAATCCACGCTACCAGCAAGAGCCCGGTGGCGCGCGACTATGCCGGCGCATTGATGCAGCAGGTGCCGGAGACCTTCGCCGGCATCTATGGCAGTGCCGACAAAGAGACCGCTTGGCTGGCCAACAAGGCGTTCGCCGCGTTGGTCTCCGGCAACAGTTTCAAATCCAC
>JAFKFF010000476.1 GCA_017307315.1 Alphaproteobacteria bacterium | reverse complement strand
TCTGACCCATGGCCGGGGCATGAAGCTGCACATGGACCGCGCCCGTTTCGCCAACGCCGTGGCGCATCTGGGCTGCACGCCGGCCGAGGCCACCTGGAAAAGCGGCGTGGATGTCCTGTCCTTCGGCGCCACCAAGGCCGGCGCGCTGGCGGCGGAAGCGGTGGTTTTCTTCGATCCCGCGCTCGCCTCCGAATTCGAATATCGCCGCAAGCGGGGCGGGCACCTGGCGTCCAAGATGCGTTTCGTCTCGGCCCAGCTCGAAGCGATGCTGAAGGACGATCTGTGGCTTCAAAGCGGCAAGCGCGCCAACGCGCTGGCGGCGCGCCTGGCGGACGCGCTGGAAAAAATTCCCGGGCTTGAGATCGCCTATCCGGTCGAAACCAACATGGTCTTTGTCCGCATGCCGGAAAAAACCGCGGCGCGGCTGCGCGCCGGCGGAGCGGAATTCCACGACTGGTTTGCGCCAAAGGACGGCGAGGTGGTCTCCCGCATCGCCCTCTCCTTCGCCACGCCGGAAGAAGACGTGGCCCGCTTCATCGAGCTGGCGAAAGCGAAGTAGCGGAATAACGGGTAGCGAGAACGCTGCCCGGCCGCCCGCTCATGCTCGCGACGTTCGCCGCTCTCGCACGTCCCACCGGACGTACTCGTGAACCGCGGCTCACAGGAGGCGCGACGCCCTCGGGGTCTGGAAACAACCATTTGGCGCGCAGGATTTTGGCTCCTGGGCAGGAGCGTCGCGCGGAGCGTGCGAATGCACGTGAGCAGGCTTAGCTTTTCTTGGCGAGGTCCGTAGCGACAGCGTACGGACGCGAGCCTAGAAAAGCTTGCCCTATCGAGCACAGCGAGGATGCGCGCGACGAACCCAAGAGACAAAAGACAAGCGCTAGATGCGGCCGAGGAGAGTGAGGGTGCCGATCTGGGTGGTCGATCCGTTGTTGCCCCGCACCCAGTCGTAATTGACGCCCAGCTGCCAGGTGTCGGTCCCCGCGCCCAGGGACAGGCCGGCGATGGCGTTGCCCGTGTCGGGATCCGGTCCCACGAAGGTGAAGGTGTTGCCCGGCGTCTTGAGGCCGCCGGTCGACACGAAGCCGGCCTTGAGCTTCACCGGCGTGTTGACCAGATCGTAGACGATGGTGGCCAGCTCGCCCGGATGG
>JAFKFF010000475.1 GCA_017307315.1 Alphaproteobacteria bacterium | reverse complement strand
CCTTGAAACAGTCCCAGATAGGGCTGCGCGAAGCCGTAACCCAGCACGCGCCGGCCGCGGACATTGGGCCAGAGTTGACGCAGGCGGCGCAAAATGAGACGGCGGCTGCGCTCCCCCATCGGACTTTCGTAGAAAGCGCTCAAGCCCCGAATATCCATTGCCCTATCGGTAATCCGAACACGGGCCCGGTTCAATGCGGGGCGACAAGGCCAAAGCCCGTTGCTACTCTTGCCCCAACACCACAATGGAACACGCCATGAAGATCGAGATCGTACCCTGCCTGACCGACAATTACGCCTATCTGGTGAATGCGGGCGGGCAATGCGCGGTCATCGACCCGTCCGAGGCGGGGCCGGTCAACGCGGCGCTGGACCGGCTGGGATGGGAACCCGATTTCATTCTCAACACCCATCACCATGTCGACCATGTCGGCGGCAATCTGGACCTGAAGCAGGAATATGGCGCCGTCATCGTGGGGCCGGGAAAGGACGCAGCCCGCATCCCCGGTCTGGATGTGGGCGTGGACGAAAAGTCCGGCTGGGAATTCGCGGGCGAGAAGGTGCGGGTGCTGGAAGTGCCGGGCCATACGCGCGGCGCCATCACCTTTGTGATGGGCGGCAACGCCTTTACCGGCGACACGCTGTTTTCCATGGGCTGCGGGCGGCTGTTCGAAGGCGACGCCCCCACCATGTGGGCCAGCCTGTCGAAGCTGATGGCCCTGCCCGATGCCACCCGCATCTATTGCGGGCATGAATATACGCAGAGCAATGGCCGCTTCGCGCTGACGCTCGAACCGGGCAACACCGCGCTGGGCGCGCGCATGAGCGAAGTGAAGAATGCCCGCGCCGAAGGCTGGCCGACCCTGCCCTCGACCATGGGCCAGGAGAAGAAGACCAACCCGTTCCTGCGTCCCGATTCCTGGGAGATCCGCAAGAGCTTGGGAATGACCGAAGCCAAGGATGTCGATGTGTTCGGCGAGATCCGCCGGCGCAAGGATGAATTCTAGTTCTTCTTTTGCGCGTCGTCGGAGCCGCCGCCGAAGGGCGCGGTCACCACATCGGCGGTGACGCTGACCGCCGTGCCCGCCACCCGCGCGCCGGCACCCACAACGGTGGCGCCCGCATCGACCACGGCGCAGGCCGAAAGGCCGGAAGC
>JAFKFF010000474.1 GCA_017307315.1 Alphaproteobacteria bacterium | reverse complement strand
AGGGCGGCGGCATGGCTGCGGATGAAGGAATAAATCAGCGCCGCGACGCCGGCGAGAACCAGGACCGCCCAGGCGAAATTCCGACCCAGAGTCTGGCCGCCGCTCCAGAGCAGCACGAAGCCGCCCATCAGCATGAAGGCCGAAGCGGCATGCACGGCGCTGCCCAGGAATTTGGCGATGCGGCTGGTCTGGCGGGTCTCCCGGTGCAGGTGCGCCAGCTGTTCCAGGGCGACATGCGGCAAGACCGGAAGAGGGCCGCCCGGAAGCAGAATCGCGTCGTCTTCCCTGTCGCTGATCCCTGCCACGCTTCCCCACAAGCGCTGAAAAGCCTGTCTCAGGCTCGGCCGGTCCGGTTAACAAGACCTTAACGGCAGCGATAGCTGATTCGGGGCCAAGGTTCCATCAACGGGCCTATCCCGGCAACGCCAGGATCTTTTCCAGTCCCCGGGCGATGGCGCGGGACGACGCCCGTCCCGCCGCGCCGGCGGACGGCACGAAGCTGACCAAGAGGGTGCGGCCGGAAATGGCGATCGTGGGTTTTTCGCCTTCCACGATGCGCACGGCGTCGAAGCGGCGGGTGAAGGCGGCGCGGCCCGCCGGCGTCGCCACGACCTGTTCCATGCCCGTGGCGCTGTTGACCAGTGCGTCGAAGGCATAGGCCCGCGCGTCGTCGCTTTCCTTCAGGATCGCGGCATCGACCTGGAATTTGAGCTTCAGCTTCTGGACATAGGCGAGGTGGCTCTCCTCGTCCACCAGCGCGCTTTGCAGGTTGGCGGCGGAAACGGTGAAGCGGGGCAGGGGCGTGGGATCGCCGGTGCGCATCGCCGGCAGCCCGCTCGGTGCTTCCCGGGTGTAAAGCGTGACGCCGCCCCAGACGGAAATTTTCAGCGCCAGGGTGCCGGTGTCGTATTTCAGTTCGCGTCCCCCAAGCGCCACGCGGTCGCTGGTGAGGACGAAATTCTCCGGACTGTTGTCGAAGCGCAGCAGATATCTGTCGCCATAGGGCAGGATGGTGAAGTTGAGGTCGTCCGCGGCGCTGTAATCGCCGGCGGCAACATCGCCCACCCGTTCGGCCGAGAGCCGCGCCGCCATGGGGTCGGCGGGTTCCTGCGCCATTGCTCCGCTCGCGCCCAGAAGCGCCAGGCCAAGTAGAAT
>JAFKFF010000317.1 GCA_017307315.1 Alphaproteobacteria bacterium | reverse complement strand
GGCCAGGCCGCCAGTTCCGCCGTCGCCAGTTCCTCGCCCGGCCAGGGATCGGGCGCGGGCGCCAGCCAGCGCGCCAAGGCACCCGAGTCCGGCTTCTCCATCGCCAGGGCAAACGCGCGCGCCAGCGCGCCGTCCCGGATGGCCCGCAAGGGCGCCGGCAAATCCTCGATAGGGCGCAGATCGAGGTCCATGACGCGTGCGATGGCCGGCGGCACTTGCGGCACGGCGTCGGCGTAAGGCGAAGCGAAATGGCCGGGATGAAATTCCACGGTGGCCAGGCGCCCGCCGGGACGGCGCGCGCGCTCCAGCACGACCACGCTCATGCCGGCATTGGCGAGCGTGGTGGCGGCGGTCAGCCCGTCCGCGCCTGCGCCTATGATCGCCGCGTCGTACCGCAAGCCTTATCCTGCTGGAAACCTTTCGGGGACGGACAGGATACGCGCATGCGAAAAGGGCGGAAACCGTGTGTTTCCGCCCTTGGTTAATTCTCGCGAGGTTAACGCGTCAGAAGATCAGACGACGCCGCGCTTGTGCTCGCCGACCACGACGCGGCCGGGATTGAAGGCGCGCTTGAAGACGTCCAGCGCCTTCCTGGGCTCCGCATCGCCGCACATGAAGACGTCGAACGCGGCATAGCCCTTTTCCGGCCAGGTGTGGACGGAGATATGGCTTTCCGCCAGGACCGCCACGCCGGAGATCCCGCCGCCTTCTTCGAAGGTGTGCAGATGGATATGCAAAAGCGTCGCTTTCGCTTCCTTCACCGCGTCGATCAGCGCCGCTTCGATGCGGTCGCGCTCATTCAGGCCTTCGGCTTCCCAAAGGTCGATGATGAGATGGCTGCCCGCATAGGAGAGGCCATTCTTGGTGATGAAGTGATCTTTTTGATCGTCGTTCGAGGGAACGACGACCGGAACGGGCCTCGCAGTCGCGCGGACGCGGGGCGCCCTTGCTTCTTTGTTCGCCGCCACCAGATTGAGTCGAGCCATTCAAGCACCTACCCGTCTTAGAGTTGACACCTGCGCCTTGGCCTTGTGGACTTCCGGACGCGCCTAAAGAAGAAAGCGACGAAGGGGGTCACCCTGCGCCGCTTTTTCCCGCTTTTCTTCTCGCGGGGTCGAAACGGGAAATAAGGCCTGCTGCCCCCCCATGCAAGAAGAAATTGCCCCCGGCGCCAATTTTTTGCACAGCCGTGGCGGTGGCACCTCGTCGCCATCCGGCGATAGACATGCGCCCGGGCGCGCCCTATACGGCGCGAACTGCCACAAGATTTAAGGATTGGTTATGGCCAAGCTTTCCAGCGTCAAAGAGCGGCTTCACAAAGGCTACGCCCAGACCATGGACGTGACCAAGGTTCTGGCGGACGAAAGAAGCCGCTATCAGCACATCCGCATTTTCGACACGGTTTCCAACGGCCGCGTCATGACCTTGGACGACATCGTCCAGATCACCAGCCGCGACGAGAGCGCCTATGCCGACATGCTCACCCATCTGCCGATGCTGGAACATGGCAAGGTCGAGCGGGTGATGATCGTGGGCGGCGGCGATCTTTCCATCGCCGACGAAGCGTTGAAGCACAAAGCCGTGAAGGAAGTCGTGCTGGTGGACATCGACGGCCGGGTGATCGAGTTGTGCAAGAAGCATTTCGCGGAGATCAACGCCAAGGCGTTCAAGGACAAGCGGCTGAAGCTGGAAGTCGCGGACGCCTTCGAGTATCTGGGCCGCAAGGACTCCAAGAACCGTTTCGACCTGATCATTGCCGACCGTCCCGATCCGGTCGGTCCCGGCAAGGCGCTGTTCGGCGAAACCTTCTACGACCGGATCAAGGGCGCCCTGAAAAAGGGCGGCTATGCCACCTTCCAGACCGGCGTGCCTTTCTATCAGCCCTGGGAGATCACCGAAGCGCTGGAGGAACTGTCGCGCTTCTTCCCCCGCTCCGGGCTCTATCTTTCCGTGGTTCCCACCTATATCGGCGGCTTCATGGCGCTGTCCTGGGCGACCAAGGGTGGCAGGCCGCTGGGCACGGCCGCCGGAATCGCCAAGGCCAAGGCGGTCTACAAGCGCTTGAAGCTGAAATGCGATTATTACAATCCGGAAATTCACGCCGCGGCCTTCGCGCTTCCGAACTGGATCCGGAAACTGGTTCCTTAATTTTTCCCCCATCTGTCTGCCACGGCCGCAAGCGGCCTAGCAGACATCTTCCCCCGCTGTCGCTCCGCTAGCGGGGGAAGAAGGCCGGTGCCTGGGCGCTCCGCCCCGGGATTGGCTCTTTTCTTTCGGGTCCCGAGTCTCCATCTTTCCATAATCAACCGAGAAAGATGACAGCATGGCTTTGATTGGTCCCGGCGGACGGCCCGTTACTTCCACACCGGCACAGAGCGCCGCGCAATCGGGCGCCGAGAGCCCGCACATCAAGGATTCCGGGCTCGCCACCTTCGCCGCCGACGTGCTGGAAGCGAGCCGCGAGGTTCCCGTGATCGTGGATTTCTGGGCGCCCTGGTGCGGGCCCTGCAAGCAGCTCGGCCCGATCCTGGAAAAGGCCGTCACGGAAGCCGCCGGCACCGTCCGCCTGGTCAAGGTCAATATCGACGAGAATCCGGAAATCGCCCAGCAGCTGCGCATCCAATCGATTCCCACCGTCTACGCCTTCAAGGACGGCCAGCCGGTGGACGGCTTCATGGGCGCGCTCGCGGAAAGCCAGGTGAAGGCTTTTGTGAGCGGCCTGCAGGCCGGCGGCGGCGGCCATGGCCATGGCGGCGAAGGCCATGCCGAGGAGGTTCTGGCGATGGCGGCGGAAGCCTTCGCGGCCGGCGACATTGGCAACGCCGCCCAAGCCTATGGCCATGTGCTGCAGGACGATCCCGGCAATCCCAAGGCCGTGGCGGGATTGGCGACCTGCTATCTCAAGAGCGGCGACATCGAGCGCGCCAAGACCACGCTTCAACTCGTGCGGCCGGATGCGGCCACCGACGAGGCGATTCGCGCCGCCGAGGCCGAACTCAAGCTGGCGGAAAGCGCCCATGCCGCGCCGCGGGGCGAAGTGGAAGTCCTGAAGGCGAAGCTGGCGGCGGATGCAAGCGACCATCAGGCACGCTTCGACCTGGCGATGGCGCTGGACGCCGGCGGGGCGCGCGAAGAGGCGCTGGCGGAATTGCTCGAGATCGTGAAGCGCGACCGCAAATGGAACGAGGAGGCGGCGCGCAAGCAGATCGTCACCCTGTTCGAGGCGATGGGCCCGACCGATCCGCGCACCTTGGATGCACGGCGGAAGCTTTCCGCCATCCTGTTCTCGTGAGGCGGCATGAAGCGAGGCTTTCACGCGCTGTCCGACCTGCCCCAGACCCTGCCGATCTTTCCCCTGACCGGTGTGGTGCTGTTGCCGCATTCGGCGCTGCCGCTGAACGTCTTCGAGCCGCGCTATCTGGCCCTGGTGGATGACGCGCTGTCGGGCAACCGGCTGATCGGCATGATCCAGCCCACCGAAAGCGAAGAGACCGTGTTGAAGCCCAAATTGTCCGAAGTGGGCTGCGCCGGGCGCATCATCTCCTTCCGCGAAACCGAGGACAACCGCTATCTCATCACCCTGGCCGGGGTCTGCCGTTTCCGCGTGAAGGAGGAAGTGCCGGTCTTGTCGCCTTACCGCCAGGTCGCCTGCGATTTCGCGCCTTTCGCCGCCGACCTGGTGCAAAGCGAAGCCGGCGATTTTCCGCGCGACCGGCTTTTGGCCGCGCTCAAGCATTATCTTTCCCGCCGCGACATGAAGGCCGACTGGAAAAGCGTGATGACGGCGCCGCCTGAATCCCTGGTCAATGCGCTCTCGATGATGTGCCCGTTCGAGCCGGCGGAAAAACAGGCGCTGCTGGAAGCGCCCAGTTGGGTGGAACGCGTCACCACCCTGGTGACCTTGCTGGAAATTTCCACGGCGCCGGGACCGGGCTCGCTGAACTGACATGTCCGCCGATTCCAAGCTCCTGGAAATCCTGATCTGCCCGCTCACCCGGACGGGCCTGCGCTACGACAAGGAGCGGCAGGAATTGATCAGCCGCGCCGCCGGCCTCGCCTATCCCATCCGCGGTGGGGTTCCCGTGATGCTGGCTTCGGAAGCGCGCGATCTCACGGAAGAAGAGCGCGATGGCCTCAAATAGCTGGCCCACCGAACTCAGGGTCAATCCCGCGCGCGACGGCCTCGCCATCCTGTTCGATGACGGCGCCCGCGCCAGCCTGAGCGCGGAAAGCTTGCGGTTGCAGTCTCCGAGCGCCGAAGTCCAGGGCCATGGTGGTGTCCGTCCGCCGCCGCTCACCGGCAAGGAGAATGTGAAACTGGCGCGGCTGGAGCCGGTCGGCAATTACGCCGTACGTATCGTATTCGACGATGGCCATGACAGCGGCCTTTATAGCTGGGACTATCTGCGCAAGCTGGCGGGTCTTTAGGCCCTAGATCGGCGGCTGCACACCGCGCAAGAACAGCAAAACCGCCGCCGCGGTGGCTTCCGCCGGATCGCTTGCTTTCCCGCGTTCCGCCATCTGATCGGCCGCCGCCAACAACGCAGCCGCCAATGCCGCCGCATCGACCGGCAGGAACAAGCCCCGGGCGATGCCGGCTTCGATATCGGCGCACAGATCCTCGAAGCCCGCCTGAAGATCGGCCTTTTCCAACACGCCGCCAGGCTCGGCCTTGAGCGCGAAGACGGCGCTGAAAAAAGCCGACAGGAATTCTTCCGCCGTGGCGGCTTCCTTTCGCCCTTCCGACAGGCGCGGTCGCAAGGCTTCGGCGGTTTGCGCGTCCAGCGCACGGCGCACGTCTTCTTTCGAGGTGAAATAATTGTAGAAGGTGCCGGCCGCGAGCGGTGTGGCATTGATGATGTCGCGCACCGTGGCGCCGTCATAGCCCCTCTCCGCAAAGACCTTGCGGGCGGCCTCCAGGATGAAGCGGCGGTTCTGCCGCTTGACCTGCTGGCGCCGGGGAAGAGCTGCATCCATGCATATAGGATGCCCCCTCTGGCCTTCGCATCGCAAGCGCTGCTACGACCATCTCCCCCGCCAGCGTGCTTCGCACGCGCGGGGGCGATAGATGCCCCCTCTGGCCTTCGTATCGCAAGCGCGGCTCACGGCCATCTCCCCGCCAGCGTGCTTCACACGCGCGGGGGGCGATAGATGCCCCTTCGGCCTTGCGCATCGCAAGGGCCCCGACGAAGCCTATCCGCCCTGGCCGACCGCATCGGCGATGCAGGAAAAGCCGTCGCGCGCCAGACAGGCGAGCAAATCCCGCTTGATGCGCGCCACCAGTCCCGGCCCTTCGAATACAAGGCCGGTATAGAGCTGCACCAGGCTGGCTCCGGCGCGAATCTTTGCATAAGCGTCCGCCCCCGAAGCGATCCCGCCCACGCCGACAAGAACCATGCTGGCGGGAACGCGGGCGCGGACCTGGCGCAATATCTCGGTCGACGGCGAGAATAGCGGCTTGCCCGACAGCCCGCCGCTTTCCGTGGCGTTGGCGCTTTGCAGCGAGGGCCGCGCCAATGTGGTGTTGGAAACGATGATGCCTTCGATGCCCGAGGCGATCACCGCAGCGGCGATATCGTCGAGCGCCTGAAGATCCAGATCCGGCGCGATCTTCAAGAGGATGGGCTTGTGCCCCGTCTTCTGGCGCGCTTCCACCAGGACCGACAGGAGCCGCGCCAACTCGTCCTTGTTCTGCAGCCCGCGCAGGCCCGGCGTGTTGGGCGAAGAAATGTTCGCGGTCACATAATCCGCCAACGGGGCGAGCCGCGCGAACCCTTTCGCATAATCGGCAATGCGGTCGGCGCTCTGCTTGTTGGCCCCGATATTGATGCCGACGATGCCGGCCTTGCGCCGGGCCGAAAGCCGGACGGCGGCGGCCTCCATGCCGCGATTGTTGAAGCCCATCCGGTTGATCACCGCGCCGTCTTCGCCCAGGCGGAACAGCCGCGGCCGGGCATTGCCGGCCTGCGGCAGCGGCGTGACCGTGCCGCATTCGACAAAGCCGAAACCCAGCTTGAGCAGGACATCCGGCACCTCGACATCCTTGTCGAAGCCGGGTGCCAGCCCGACCGGATTGGGAAAGCGCAGCCCCAGCGCGGCAACGCCCAGCCGGGCATCGTCCGGCGGCGCTTTCGGCAACAGCGGCGCGAGCAATCCCGCAAAGCCAAGGGTGGCGCGATGGGCGGTTTCGGCGGGAAGCGCACGCAAGGCCCGCGCAGCCAGATCCAGACTCATAGGCTTCTCCCGCTGCGCGCTCTGGACGCCTTGTCTTGAAATAGGAATACTTGCCGCAAGTCAGACCGCTTTCTTATTCGCCATGGTGACACATCTCCAGATCTGGCGTGCCCTGGACGCATTGGCGGCCCGGCGGGGCTTGTCGCCATCGGGACTGGCGCGTCTCGCCGGGCTGGACCCGACCACCTTTAACAAGAGCAAACGCGGCAGCGCCAATGGAAAGCTGCGCTGGCCCTCGACAGAAAGCCTGGCCAAGGTCCTGACCGCGGCCGGCATCGGCCTGGAAGACTTCGTCGCCCTGACCGGCGAAGATCACCCCGTCGGACGAGGCCGTACCCGGCCGGTGCCGCTGGTCGGCTTCGCCCAGGCCGGACAGAAGGGCTATTTCGACGATGCGGGCTTTCCGGCCGGCGGCGGCTGGGAGGAAATCCGTTTTCCCGATATCGCCGACGACCGCGCCTATGCGCTGGAAATCGCGGGCGATTCCATGCTGCCGGTCTATCGCGACGGCGACCGCATCCTGGTTTCACCCTCGGGAAGCCTGCGCCGCGGCGACCGGGTGGTGGCGCGCACCCGCGCCGGCGAAGTCATGGCCAAGCAGCTGGGCCGCCTGACCGCCCAGCATGTCGAACTCAAAAGCTTCAACGCCGCCTATGCCGATCTCGATTTTCCCATGAGCGAGATCGCCTTCATCCACCGCATTGTCTGGGTGAGTCAGTAATTTCATTTTTACCCCTCCGGCCTCCGCAGCTTACTTTTGCGCGCGGGCTGGTGCCCGCACGCAATAAGCGCTGCTGCGGCCACCTCCCCTTCCAGGCGCTTCGCGCCGAAGGGGAGGCGGGTCACGACCAAGCTGCAACAGGCTCC
>JAFKFF010000316.1 GCA_017307315.1 Alphaproteobacteria bacterium | reverse complement strand
AGCACGGCCGCGCCCGGCGGGGCAGGGGGCCCTTTGAGGGGAAGCGCCGTAAAATGGGGTTTTCGGCACCCGCCGAGCGGCCGTCAGGGCTCGTCCGGGCCGCGCCGCTTGATATCGGCATAGGGCGTGCCGTCCTTGTGGACGTAGAGCGCAGGCTTGCCATCCGGCGGCACCATCATGTCGATGTCGGAATAGGCGCTGCTGTCGCCCGCGTTGCGGGTGCCGATTTCCAGCACCAGCGCTTCGGCATCGCTGCGGTTCTGCAGGTGATGGCCGTTGTCCTCGCCCGCCTTGAAGCCCGCGCAATCGCCCGTTTTCAGGACTTCCTCGCCACCATCGGTGACGAGGATGACTTCACCCGAGAGCACATAGACGAATTCATCCTGGCTGGTGTGCCAGTGGCGCTGGCTGGACCAGACGCCCGGCGGCAGGCGCAAAAGATTGACGCCATATTGGGTCAGACCCGCCGCATCGCCCAGCTTGCGGCGGCCGCGGGCGCGGCAAGGCTTGTCGAAAGGCGGGGGATAAAGCGTACCGACGGTTTCCGGAAGGAGACTGGGGTCGATCCGCTTCGGCATTCAAACCTCAGTCTTTTGCGCGCTCGACGTAGGAGCCATCCGCCGTCTGCACCACGATGCGCGTGCCGGTGACGATGTGGGTGGGCACCATGGTGCGCACGCCATTGGAAAGGACGGCGGGCTTGAACGAGCCGGACGCGGTCTGGCCCTTCATCACCGGCTCGGTCTCCACCACCTCGAAGGTGGCGCGCTGCGGGATTTCGATGGAGATGGGGTTGCCTTCGAACAGCTGCAGCTGCACGTCCATATTTTCGGTGAGGTAGGGCGCATAATCGCCGATGACGTCGCCGGAGACATGGACCTGGTCGAAGGTTTCCGGCTGCATGAACACATATTGCTCGCCGTCCTGGTAGAGATAGTTGAAGTCCTTGTGCTCGACAAAGGCCTTCTCGACGCTGTCGGTGGTGCGCAGGCGTTCCACCGTCTTCACGCCGTCCGAGATGCGGCGCATTTCCAGATGGGTGACCGGGGTGCCCTTGCCGGGATGGATGTTTTCCGCCGTGAGCACCAGATAAAGCTTGCCCTCTTTTTCCAGGACATTGCCTTTGCGCACCGAGCTGGCGATAACCGAAACCACGGGAACCTCGTCTTTTTCTGATGCCCTATCGCGACGCTATGGGAAGGCGGTTTGATGCCCTGCCGCGTCGCTGCCAAGAGCGGGTGGTCGAATTTGCGGGGGTCTTTAGCAGGCGGGGGTCAAAAGGCCAAGCCGCCCTGAAAGAGCCGAGACATGCCCTGGTGGGACGCCCAAAATCATGCCGACCGCAGGCCGCTTCTGGCGCTTCGCGGCCGGATCAAGGCCGGTCTCAGGGCCTGGTTCGAGGGCCGGGATTTCATGGAGGTGGAATGCGGGGCGCTGGCGGCCTCGCCCGGCAACGAGGCCCATCTGCATGCCTTCAAGACCGACCGCATTCGGGCCGATGGTGCCGCCCAGACCCTTTATCTCCACACCTCTCCCGAATTCGCCGCCAAGAAGCTGCTGGCGGCGGGCGAGACGCGGATCTTCGAATTCGCCCGCGTTTTTCGGAACCGCGAGCGCACGGCGCTGCATGCGCCCGAATTCACCATGCTGGAATGGTATCGCGCAGGCGCCGATGTCGATGCGGTCATGGCGGATACGGCCGCGCTGGTCCGCGAGGCGGCGCGGATAGCGGGGACACGGGCTCTTCGCTATCGCGGCCACGATTGCGACCCCTTTGCCGAGATGGAACGGTTGAGCGTCGCCGACGCTTTCCGCATCCATGCCGGCATCGAGCTTCTGGACATGCTGGACACGCGCGGCATGGGCGACCGGGACATGTTCGCGACCCGGGCACGGCGAGCCGGGTTTTCGGTGGCGGACGACGATGGCTGGTCGGATATTTTCTCGCGGGTCCTGGCGGCGTCGGTCGAGCCCCGGCTGGGCCGGGGCCGGCTCACGCTTCTGACCGACTATCCCCGCCAGGAGGCGGCCCTCGCCCGGCCCAAGCCGTCCGACCCCCGCCTGTCGGAGCGGTTCGAGCTTTATGCCTGTGGGGTCGAACTGGCCAACGGCTTCGGGGAACTGACCGATCCTGAGGAACAGCGCGCCCGCTTCGAGGCCGAGATGGATGAAAAACAGCGCGTCCATGGCGAACGCTATCCCCTGGACGAGGAGTTCCTGACCGCCCTGGCACAGATGCCGCCGGCTTCCGGGGTCGCCCTTGGCTTCGACCGGCTGGTGATGCTGGCGACAGGGGCGCCCCGGATCGACGACGTGCTGTGGACCCCGCTGCCCCCCGATCCCTGAAGGGCCGGTTTGCGTGCCCAGGGGGTGGCCAAATCGCATGCCGCGCGGCATTTTCCCCGCCGTCATGACCGACACGGCCGCCAGCGTCCGCCAGACCGCCCACACCACCACCTTCGCGGTGCTGTTCGCCATCGCCTTCAGCCATCTGCTGAACGACATGATGCAGTCGCTGATCCCGGCGATCTATCCCAACCTGAAGGCGGATTTTCATCTCAGCTTCGCCCAGATCGGCGTCATCACCCTGGTCAACCAGATCACCGCCTCGCTGCTGCAGCCGGCGGTGGGATATGTGTCCGACCTGAAGCCGCGTCCCTATTCGCTGGCGACCGGCATGATCGCCACCCTGGTCGGGTTGCTGGTTCTCAGCATCGCCAATTCCTATGCCGTGATCCTGTTGTCGGTGATGCTGATCGGCGTGGGCTCGGCGGTCTTTCATCCCGAATCCAGCCGCGTCGCGCGCATGGCTTCCGGTGGACGTCATGGCCTGGCGCAGTCGCTGTTTCAGGTCGGCGGCAATACCGGATCGGCGATCGGGCCGCTGCTCGCCGCCGCGCTGGTGGCGGTGTATGGGCAGCACAGCGTCGCCTGGGCGGGGGCGCTGGCGCTCCTGGGCATCCTGATTCTCTATAACGTGGGCACCTGGTACAAGCATCACGGCCTGGCGCGGATGCGCAGCGCGCGGGCGCATGAAGATCACGGCTTGCCGCGGGGCAAGATCGTGACCTCGATGGTCATCCTGCTGCTGCTGATCTTCTCCAAATATTTTTATCTCGCCAGCATCACCAGCTATTACACCTTCTATCTGATCCACACTTTCCACGTGTCGGTGCAGACCGCGCAGGTGCATCTGTTCATCTTCCTGGCGGCGGTGGCGGCGGGCACCCTGGCGGGCGGGCCTCTGGGCGACCGCTTCGGCCGCAAATATGTGATCTGGCTGTCGATCCTGGGCATCCTGCCTTTCACGCTTGCCCTGCCTTATGCCAATCTGTTCTGGACCAGTGTTCTGTCGGTGATCATCGGCATGGTGCTGGCCTCGGCCTTTCCCGCCATCGTGGTCTATGCCCAGGAATTGCTGCCCGGACGCGTCGGCATGATCTCGGGGCTGTTCTTCGGCTTTTCCTTTGGCATGGGCGGCATCGGCGCCGCCGTGCTGGGCTGGCTGGCCGATCTCACCAGCATCGATTTTGTCTACAAAGTCTGTTCGGTCCTGCCGGCGATCGGGTTGCTGACGGCGTTCCTGCCCAATCTGGTCAGCCACAAACCGGCGCCCCTTCCGGTGGTGGACCCGGAGCCGTGACCCTTCAAGATGTCGCGAAGAGATACGCGGTGGCGGTCTCGCCGCATGTCCGCACCTTGATCGATCCCGCCGATCCCGCCGATCCCATCGCGCGCCAGTTCCTGCCGGATGTGGCCGAACTGACCGTGACGGCGGACGAACTGGCCGATCCCATCGCCGACGAGGCCCACTCGCCCGTCAAAGGCGTCGTCCATCGCCACAGGGACCGCGTGCTGCTGAAGGCGGTGACCAGCTGCCCGGTCTATTGCCGCTTCTGTTTTCGCCGCGAGATGGTGGGGCCGGGAAAAGCCGATCCCCTGTCACCGGCCGAACTGGCGGCGGCGCTGGCCTACATAAAAAGCCGCCCGGAAATCTGGGAAGTGATTCTCACCGGCGGCGATCCCTTTATCTTAAGTCCGCGCCGCATGCGCCAGATCACCGAGGCGCTGGCCGAGGCGGGGCATGTGAAGATCGTGCGCTGGCACACCCGCGTGCCGGTGGTGGAGCCCGAGCGGGTAACGGACGATTTGATCGCGGCCCTGACCCAGCCGGGACTGACCAGCTGGGTGGCGATCCATGCCAATCATCCGCGCGAGTTGACCGATGCGGCGCGCCGCGCCGCCGGCCGCATGGCGGAGGCCGGCATCGCGCTGGTGAGCCAAAGCGTTCTGCTCAAAGGCGTGAACGACGATGCCGAAACTTTGGAAGCCTTGATGCGCGGTTTCGTCGAAGCGGGGATCAAGCCCTATTACCTGCATCACCCGGATCTGGCGCGCGGCACGTCGCATTTCCGGTTGGGGATCGAGGAAGGCTTGGCACTGACGCGGGAATTGCGCGCGCGGATGTCAGGGCTGGCGCAGCCGACTTACGTGCTCGATCTGCCGGGCGGGTTCGGCAAAGTCGTTCTGGATTCCGCGAATGTGGAGAAGACCGCAGCAGGCCATCGTATCCGCGATTTCGCGGGAAACTGGCACGCCTATCCGCCTACATCCGCGATGAGCCAGGTCCCTTACCGCGCAATCTCTTGAAGAACGCGCTGACCTTGTGGCGGGTCTGTTCGCGCCTCACCACACCCTGGTCGGTCACCCAGTTCAGTTGAATGACGCGGCGCGGGCCTTCGAAGGCGTGAAAGCCGTGCCAGGCATTGGGTTCGTTCTTGAAGATCAGAAGCGTGCCTTCGTCGGGCGGCACTTCGGCGATCACGTCTTCCAGATCGTGCGGACCGCGCAACAGGCGCAAGCGGCCGGTCTTCGCTTCCCAGGCATTGTTCATATAGATCAGCACCGTGATCAGCTTGGTGCGGCTGTCGGTGTGAATCTGCCCGTCGCGCGCCGCCGAGACGCCCCGCGCCGTCACCATGGTGGGGCGGCCCTTGAGATCGACGCCGAGTTTTTTTTCCACCGCCCGGGTGAATTCCGGCCCCTGGATCGCCGTCATCAAATCGGCGAAAGCCGGGCCGTATTTCAAGGTGGGCAGCGGGAAGGAACCGGGATGGGTGACCAGCGGATAATCCGCGTTGATTGCGCCCATCGCATCCCGGCGGACGAATTGCGGCACCATCAGAAAAGGAAAAGGCTCGCGCGTCAGCGGCGTGGCTTCGAAGGCGTCGAGATCGATCGGCAGGGCGGACATGGCGCTGGAAATACTATTTCCAGCTTAAAAACGCCAGGGCAGCGCGCCTTGGCTCCGGCTTTCTTCCCCCGTGGCCGAAGGCCTGACGGGGGAAGATGTCTTCCGAAGGCTTGTCCTGAGGAAGACAGATGGGGGTTTTAATGAACCCCATAATGTATGATCTGCCCCGTGTTGCCGATGGCGCTGGACGTCAGCGCCGTCGCGCCGCCGATGTCGGAGACGTTGGCGTGCACGGTCGAAGTGGTCAGCGAATTGTTGATCTGCTTGGAGACGATCGGCATGTTGCGCGCATTGGTGTCGGCCTCGAAGCTGTTGGCGACGGCAAGGCTCTGCACCACCGCATCGCCGCCGACCCCGCCGATATTGGTCTTGATCGAGGTCGAGGGGTCGGAGGAATCGCAGCGCTGATAGGAATTGACCGAGGTCAAAGTCGGATCGGTCGAGACGCTGGCGCCGTTGCAGATCGCCTGGCTGCTTACGCCCGCCGAGCCCCAGATGTTCGACATGTTGACGTTCACATTGCTGTCGATGGCCGAGCCTGGGCCCACGACCTGGCTGTTCCAAACCTTGGTGTTATTCATGGTGACGATGTCGATCATGTTGCCGGCCGCGTTGCTCTGCGCCACCGCGTCGCCCGCAACGCCATCGACATTGCCGCTCAGATTCGAGAATTGCGACTGAAGGTTGATCTGGCCGTTGATGATATTGCTGCCGGCCTGGCTAGTACCGCCCGCGCAGGCGAACGTCGCCGACAGCGTCGCTGCCGCTGTAGCCGCGATAAGGGTTCTGACGCGCTTCATTGCTGTTCTCCATCGAGTAGGCGGTGGGGCGATAGGCGGGACCGGGCTGGTTCGAAGCCTGATAGGGGTATGGATAGGGACGATCGCTCAAGGGATCGTTGGCGGAATTGAGGGTAGCGCCGCAGACGCTGCCCGGCGGGATGCGGTAGATGCGGGTGATCATTTCCAGCGCCGCGCGCTCGATCACGGAGCGCACCGCCAGCTGGATCGGCTCCAGCGCGCTTTCGCCGGCGCTGATGTCGAAGAAGTTGGTGCCCAGGAAGTCGAACACGCCGGCCGAAATCTGCCGGCCGATGATCTGTTTCTGGTAGGAGATCACGTCGGCAACCTCGAGCGTGCTGGTATTCACCAGCCGCAAATCCAGGCCGACATTCATCACATACATCGCCCCGCCCAGGGTTCCGGTGGTGGCGTTGGTGGCGGTGCCGCCGCCGGTGCCGCCGGCATTTTCGGAGCGGATGTTGAAGTTCAGCTCGGTGATGCCGCCCACGACGTAATAATCGGAGCCGGGAATGGAGCCCGCCATGATCTTGCGGAAGTCGCCGTCATTCGGGTTCTTGTCGTCGCCGATCAGCTTGTTGTTGGCGTATTTCAGTTCCAGTTCGGCAACGGAGGTGTCGAAACGCTCGACCATGTGGACGCCGGATTTGGAAAAGGCGGTCATCGCCATCAGGGCGGCGCCCGCGGTCACCTTGCGGCCCGACCCGTCGGCTTCGATCTTGCCGGTATAATCCGCGATCTGGCCGATGGCGATGCGCACCGGATGCTGGCCGACGATGCCCGACATGCAGCGCAAGGCCGCCGAATAAGGCGTCTCGTTGGAAATCACCGGCGAGCCGCCGATGGGCGATGTGTAGCGGCCGATGGAATCGGCGGAGGGGCTGATGCAGCCTTGGAGCGCCAATCCGGCGAGGATAACCGCCAGGGGTCTCAGAAGATGTCTGCGTCCGCGCGCCGTCATGGGAGCTTCTTCAATTCCTGGCGTTCAGCGCCGCGGTTGCGGTCTGGTTGCCGTTGTTGATCTGGCTGGAATCCACCACCGTCGTGTTGTGGCTGCCGAACACGACCACATT